>DATLFW010000300.1:0-4363 GCA_035540775.1 Acidimicrobiia bacterium | reverse complement strand
ACTACAACGCCGTCACCCGCCCGGCCGTCGCGGACGAACACGACGGCCTACTCCGTCTCGACGAGGGGTGAGGTGCGAGACTGTGTGCGTATGCCGGTGCAGATGCGGGCGCAGCGATGACTGAAAGCACGGTCCGGGTGGGGATGCTCGGGTGCGGCAACGTGGGGAGCGCGGTCGTTCGGCTCATCCACGACCACGCCGACATCCTCACGCCGCGCGCCGGCCGCAAGATCGAGGTGGCGCGGGTCGCTGTCCGCGACCTGTCGAAGGAGCGCGACGTCCCGCTCGGTGCCGACGCCTTCACCGCCGACCTCGAATCGGTCGTCACCGACCCCGACATCGACGTGATCGTCGAGGTGATGGGGGCAATCGAGCCGGCCCGCACGCACATCCGCCAGGCGCTCGAGGCCGGCAAGCCCGTGGTGTCTGCCAACAAGGAACTGCTGGCCAACTGCGGGCGCGAGCTCATCGACGCCGCCGAAGCGGCCGGGGTCGACCTCCTCTTCGAGGCGGCGGTCGCCGGTGGGATCCCGCTCATCCGTCCGCTGCGCGAGTCGCTGGCGGGTGAGCGGATCCAGCGGGTCCTGGGGATCGTCAACGGCACCACCAACTACATCTTGACGAGGATGACCGAGGACGGCTGGACCTTCGACGAGGCCCTCGTCGAGGCGCAGCGCCTGGGCTACGCCGAGCCCGACCCAACGGCCGACGTGGAGGGCTACGACGCCGCCGCCAAGGCCGCCATCATCGCCTCCATCGCCTTCGGGGCGGAGGTGAGGGCGTCCGACGTGTACCGGGAAGGGCTGACGGGCGTCACCGTCGAGGACATCCAAGCCGCCCGCGACCTCGGCTACGTCGTGAAGCTGCTGGCCATCGCCGACACCGAGGGGAGCCGGGTCTCGGCCCGGGTCCACCCGGCCTTCGTCCCCGCCGACCACCCCCTCGCGGCCGTCCGCGAGTCGTTCAACGCCGTGTTCATCGAGGGCGCTGCCGTCGGCGAACTGATGCTCTACGGGCCGGGCGCCGGTCCGGGGCCGACGGCCTCCGCCGTGCTCGGCGACCTCATCGACGCCGTCCGCAACCTGTCGTCGGGCGGTCCGGGCGCCAAGGTCGGGCACTGGGACCGGCGCGAGATCCTCCCCATCGACGACGTCGAGTCGCAGTTCTACGTGCACCTCGAGGTGGCCGACCGCCCGGGCGTCCTCGCCACCATCGCCGGGTTCTTCGGCAACCACGACGTCTCGATCATGTCGGTGCAACAGCGCGGGCGGGGCGACAAGGCCGAACTCATCTTCGTCACCCACACGGCACGCAACGCCGACCTCTTCGCCACCATCGACGACATCCGCGATTTCGACGCCGTGCGACGCGTGGGGTCGGTGCTGCGGGTTGTCGGCGAGGACCCGGCGTGACGACCGCCCGCTGGCCCGGCGTCATCGAGGCCTATCGCGATCGCCTCCCGGTGACCGATCGCACGCCGGTGGTGACGCTCCTCGAGGGCGGCACGCCGCTCGTTCCCGCGCCCCGTCTGTCGGAACGGCTCGGGGTCGACGTCCACCTCAAGTACGAGGGCGTCAACCCGACCGGGTCGTTCAAGGACCGGGGCATGACGATGGCGATCTCCAAGGCCGTCGAGGACGGCTCGAAGGCGGTCATCTGCGCCTCCACGGGCAACACGTCGGCGGCGGCTGCGGCCTACGCCGCGCGTGCCGGGATCCTGAGCGCCGTCCTCATCCCCGACGGGCAGATCGCCCTCGGCAAGCTCGCCCAGGCGGTCATCCACGGCGCCAAGGTCATCCGCATCAAGGGCAACTTCGACCAGGCGCTCGACATCGTCCGCGAGTTGGGGGAGACGGCTCCGGTCACGGTGGTCAACTCCATCAACCCCTACCGCATCGAGGGGCAGAAGACCGCCGCCTTCGAGATCGTCGACGTCCTCGGCGACGCCCCCGACGTCCACTGCATCCCGGTCGGCAACGCGGGCAACATCACCGCTTACTGGCGGGGGTACAGCGAGGACGCCGACGCCGGCCGGGCGACGCGCCGACCCCGGATGCTCGGGTGGCAGGCGGCGGGCGCCGCCCCGCTCGTCATCGGCGAGCCGGTTCCGCACCCCGAGACGATCGCCACCGCCATCCAGATCGGCAACCCCGCCTCCTGGGACGGCGCGGTGGCGGCGCAGCAGGAGTCGGGCGGCCACATCGGAGCGGTGAGCGACCGCGACATCCTCGACGCGTACAAGGTCCTCGCCGCCGAGGTCGGGGTGTTCGCCGAGCCGGCGTCCGCAGCCTCCGTCGCGGGGCTGTTCCGGGCGGTCGAGGAGGGCCTGGTGTCGGAGGGAGAGCAGGTCGTGTGCACCATCACGGGCCACGGGCTGAAGGACCCCGACCGGGCGATCAGCGAGACGCAGCTCGGCCCGGCGGTCAGCGCCGACGTGGCCAGCGTGGTGGCGGAACTGGGCCTCTAGCCGAGCGCCGGTTCGGGCCCGATGTGGTACGGGATCGACACGATCACCGTGTTCGGTCGCTGCCGGAGGCGGGTCTTCAAGGCAAGGGCGCTCTGGTTGTGGAAGACGCCCTCCCACCAATGACCGAGGACGAACTCGGGCACGATGACGGTGACGATGTCGTCGGGCCACTCCTCGTCGAGCTCGTCGAGGAAGCGCAGGATCGGCCCCGTCATGTCGCGGTAGGGCGAGTGCACCATCCGCAGCTCGACGTCGAGTCCGAAGCGATCCCACTGGGCGAGGAGCGACTCCTGCTGCTGCTCGTCGGTGACGACGGTGAGGGCGACGAGCCGGTCAGGCCGGAGCGACTCCGCATAGGTCATGGCGCGCAGCACGCCCTTGTGGACCCCCCCGACGAGGACGACGACCGTGTGGGAGTGGGCTCGCCGCGGTTCTTCCGGAGTGGCGACGAGGGCACGTCGCACCTTGTCGTAGTGACCCTTCACACCCTTGAAGCCCAACACGATGAGGGGAATGAGTACGGCCGGGATCCAGGCGCCGATGGTGAACTTCGAAATGACGACGATGGCGAGGACGAAGGCAGTGGCGGTCGCTCCGAGTCCGTTCACCACGGCGCGCCGCTTCCAACCCGGCGTCCGGTGGCTCAACTGGTATCGGACCATGCCGGACTGCGAAAGCGTGAAGGCCGTGAAAACGCCCGTCGCGTACAGAGGGATCAGCGCCGAGACGTCGCCGTTGAACAGCACGATGAGGGCGCCGGCGGCCAGCGCCAGGATGACGATGCCGTTCGAGAAGACGAGGCGGTCGCCGCGGTTCGCGAGCTGGCGAGGGAGGAAGCCGTCGCGGGCGATGAAGCCGCTGAGACGTGGGAAGTCGGCGTAGGCCGTGTTGGCGGCGAGGATGAGGATGGCGAAGGTGGCGAGCTGGAGGACGTAGTAGAGGGCTGACCCGTCGCCGTACACCGCACGGCCGAGGATGGAGAGCAGGGTCTCGTCGTCGGACACCGTCGGACCGAGGCGGTGAGCGAGGAGCGAGATTCCGAGGAAGTACGTACCGAGGATCGTGCCCATGAGGACGAGCGTCCGGGCGGCGTTCTTCGACTCGGGGCGCCGGAAGGCGGGTACCCCGTCCGCCACCGCCTCCGTCCCCGTGAGCGCCACGGCGCCCGACGAGAACGCCCGAAAGAGGAGGATGATGCCGACGCCTCCCACGGCGGAGCCCGTCCTTGTCGCCTCTGCCAGTGCCTCCTCGTCGACGGGGAGGCGGCCCAGGTCGCCGAAGTACGAGCGCAGCAAGCCCCAGACGAGCAGCACCCCGAGGACCAGGATGTAGGTGTAGGTCGGGCCGGCGAAGAGGCGGCCCGACTCCTTCAGTCCGCGCAGGTTCGCGACGGTCATGAGAGCGATGAACCCGAGCGCCATGACCACGGTGTGCTCACGGAGCGACGGCGCCGCCGACGTGATCGCCGCCACTCCGGCGGAGACGGAAACGGCCACCGTCAGGATGTAGTCGACGAGGATCGACGCCCCAGCGACCAGCGAGGCGTTCACGCCGAGGTTCTCCCGCGAGACCACGTACGTGCCCCCGCCTTGCGGATACGCCTTGATCGTCTGGCGGTAGCTCGTCACGACGAGGATCAGGAGGATGCCGACGAGAAGCGCGATCGGGATCAAGTAGTCGATCGCCTCGCCCGCGGCTGCCGGCGTGAGGACGTGGAGGATCTCTTCGCTGGCATACGCCGTCGACGAGATGGCGTCGGAGGCGAAGACGGCGAGGGCGACGACGATCCCGAGGCGCTGGTGTTCTTCCTCGCTCGTCGCAATCGGGCGGCCCACGACGAGTCGCTTGAAGGTCGAGTACACGGGCGGCCCCTCGCGTCCCTCACCCGATTTCTGG
>DATLFW010000299.1:0-4302 GCA_035540775.1 Acidimicrobiia bacterium | reverse complement strand
GCCTCCGGCGAGACGCCGACGTCCCCGGGGTCGCCACCCTCGACAGCGGCTGAACAACGCTCCCCGCCCCGGCTTCTGGGTACGCCTACCGACACATAGGGTCTGCAGCGGTACCCAGAAGCCGGGCGGGGGGACGGGTCGAGTCGGCCGTCAGCCGCCGATCTGGAGGCCGGTGGCCTTCAACCCGAAGATGCGGCCGAACACCACGTCGCTCAGCTCCTCAGCGGTCCAGCGGCGCGGCTCCTTCGGCGTCTCGATCATCTGCCCGAGCGTCCACGGCTGGTAGTGGGCGATGGTGTTGCCCACCGCCCGGAAGACCTGCCCGGTCACGGGGATCGAGGCGTCGGACGCCAGCCAGGCGACTGTCGGTGCCGAGTTCTGGGGATTGAGCGAGACCCACTCGTCGTCGGGGTACTGGTCGGGCTCCTTGATCTCGACATCCCGCTTCACCGACACGCCGACCATCCGGGTCATGCCGCCCGGGGCGATGGCGTTCGCCCGCACGCCGTAGCGGCCGAGTTCGAGGGCCGAGATGCGGGTGAGGGCGGCGATGCCGGCCTTGGCGGCGCCGTAGTTCGCCTGGCCGACGTTGCCGACGAGTCCGGCCGACGAGACCGTGTTGACGATGGACGCCTTCGGCTGGTCGCCCGCCTTCGACTGCTCACGCCAGTAGTTGGCGGCGTGGTGCGTCATGGCGAAGGAACCCTTGAGGTGGACCTTCAGGACCGAGTCCCACTGCTCCTCGGTCATGTTCACGATGACGGCGTCCCGCAGGATGCCGGCGTTGTTCACGACGATGTCGAGGCCGCCGAAGGCCTCGACGGCCTGCTCGACGGCGTTCTTGGCGCCCGACCAGTCGGAGATGTCGTCGTAGTTGGCGACGGCCTCGCCGCCGCGCTCCTTGATGATGTCGACGACCTCGTCGGCCACCCGCTTCTCGGCGCCCTCACCCTCGACCGATCCGCCGATGTCGTTGACCACGACCTTGGCGCCGTTCTTGGCGAGTTCGAGCGCCTCACCGCGGCCGATGCCTCGGCCCGAACCGGTGACGATGGCGACCTTTCCGTCGAGAAGGCCCATGGGGCGTCCCCTCCCACGCTGTGATTGAATGCCGGCGGAAACCTGACGTGAGCGTCACCCTAGAGCACGCGAGGGAGTGTCAGCACATGGCCATCGACAAGGACCAGTACGTCGGTCGCCCCACTGGGAAGTGGAAGATCTCGGTCGAACGGGGACCGGTGTCGAACTTCGCCACGGCGGTGAAGGACACCAATCCCGTGTACCACGACCTCCAGGCGGCCAAGGCGGTAGGGTTCGACGACATCCCCGCCCCGCCGACGTGGGGGTTCTCGATGACGCACTGGGGCGCCTACCCGGAGCAGCAGCCGGCCGACAACCCTGCCAAGGACGGGCCGAGCCCCGTCATGGAGATCATCGGGACGCTCATGAAGTCCGGAGGCCTCGTCCTCCACGGCGAGCAGGAGTTCGAGTACCACCGGCCGCTGACCGTGGGCGACGTGCTCGACGGCGAGGGTCGGGTGGTCGACGTCTACGAGAAGCAGAGCGGCGAGCGCACCATGACGTTCCTCGTCACCGAGAACGAGTACCGCGACCAGTCCGGCGAGCTGGTGCTCACCACGCGCATGAACCTCATCCACCGGTCATGACGAGCGGACGCCTGGACGGGAAGGTCTCGATCATCACCGGGGCCGGGCAGGGCATCGGAAAGGCGTACGCCGACCGGTTCCTGGCCGAGGGCTCGAAGGTCGTCATCGCCGACATCAGCGAGGAGCGGGCGAAGCCGACCCTCGACGAACTGGCGGAGAAGTACGGCGACGACCGCGTGATCTCGGTGCAGACCGACATCTCCGACGAGCAGTCGGCCAAGGACTGCGTGGCCGCGACGCTGGAGCGGTTCGGCACCGTCGACGTGCTCGTGAACAACGCGGCGCTCTACTACGACATCGACAACCAGGACAACAGCTACGAGTACCTGCAGCGGGTCTTCAGTGTGAACCTGCACGGGGCGTGGCTGATGGCCCGGGCGGCGGCGCCGGTCATGGTCGAGAAGGGCGGCGGCCGGATCGTCAACCAGTCGTCGGCGGCCGCCTACATGTACATGCTCCCGCCGGCCCAGCAGTTCACCGAGGTCTCGGCCTTCACGTACAGCCAGACGAAGTGGGGCGTCGTCGGCCTCACCAAGTTCCTGGCTGCGCAGCTCGGGGCCTACAACATCACGGTCAACTGCATCGCGCCGGGTGTGACCATGACGGAGGCGACCAAGAAGATCGTCCCCGAGGAGTTCCTCCCCATGGTGACGATGATGACGGCCATGAAGCGGGCCCTCGAGCCCGAGGACCTCACGGGTGCAGCGGTCTTCTTCGCCAGCGACGACGCCTCGTTCATCACCGGCCAGACGCTGGTGGTCGACGGCGGCGGCGCCATGCCCGCCTAGGGCTTCCTTCGGGTGTGCGTATGGCGTCGCGCATAGCGCGACGCCATACGCACACGACGAGTCAGGCGTCAGAGGCCGAGCGTCGGCGGGGTGACGACCTCGAAGGCGTGGATGCCGCCTAGCGAGCCGAGCACCGAGTCGAACAGCGCCTGGCACTGCTCGTTGATCGGCAACTCCTTGGCGCATGCATCCGACGACGACGTCCCGCTGCCCACATAGACGGAGTCGCCGACGATGGCGGGGCCCGACGAGGCCGGACCGGCCAGCGGTTGCGCCGCCAGCACGGCACCCGTCTCGGCGTCGTAGGCCCGCAGCACCGAATCGAGGCCGCCGGTGAACACCACGCCGTTCACGGCCGCCGAGGCCGAGTACGAGGGGCCTTGGGCGCCCCGCCACCGGACGGCGCCGGTCGTGCCGTCGAGGGAGTGGTAGAAGGGCGGCCCGCCGATGGCGGTGCTCCCGAACACCTTCCCGTCCCACGTCGCCGTCGAGCCGAGGAAGCCGCCGATGGCGAAGTTCTCCTGGACGTTCCCGGGCTCGGCCACCTTCGTGCGCCACAGCTGGGTGCCGGTCTGCGGGTCGAGGGCGTAGTACACGCCGTCCTTGTTCCCGATGCCGAACACGAGCCGGCCCGAGCCGTCGCGGAAGAGGTTCCCGGTGGCCCCGAAGTCCTCGTCTCGTCGGTTCGGCTCGTGCGGTTGGAAGGTCCACACGACCGCGCCGGTCCGCGCATCGAGCGCCGTCACCGCCTCGGTGTGCGGCGTCCACTCGAACTCCGACTCCGGACGGGTGCAGTTGGCGGTGGCGACGTACAGGAGCGGGCGAGACGCCGTGTCGTTGACGACGGGCGACGACCACACCGTCCCGCAGCCCTGGTCGGCACCGAGCTCGGGCTCGAAGCGCCACAGTTCGTCACCAGTGCCGGCGTCGAGGGCGAGGACGCCACCGGGCACGCCCGTCCCCGCTTTGTTGTGGTTGCCCATGCCGATGTAGACGACGCCCCGCCACACGACGGGCGACGACTCGATCTCGACCGGCGTGCCGGGCGTGGAGTCGAGGGTGAAGCGCCATTCCTCGGTCACCGTGGCGCCGCCGTGATCGCGCAGCGCGTAGAGGTGCGGGCCCGCGCCGAAGATCACCAGGCGCCGGTTGTCGTGGGCGCCGTGGCGGACATCGGCCACGGCCGCCGAGGAGACGATCGGGCCGAAGGCGGCGCCGGGCGCTGCGTCGACGGCGTGCGTCCAGCGCACGGCACCGGATTCGGCGTCGACGGCGTACATCGTGGCGCTCCAGTCACCGACGTACACCGTGCCGTCGGCGACCGCCGGGCTGGCCGTCACCGTCTTGGGCGTCTTCACGAACCACTTCGGCTTCAGTGCCGGTGCCGTGGTGCGGTTGATCGGGCTGTCGCAGGCGTCCGGCACCGAGAACTGGCGCGACGATCCCTGGCCGTACATCGCCCACTCACACGGGCGGTCCGACGTCGCCGACGGGTCGGTCGTCTCCGGTAGCTCGCCGTCGGTCTCGGCGGGCGGGTCTTCGAGCGCCAGGACGCCCACGCCGTCGGGGTAGCTCAGGCCGTCGAGGATGACGGTTCGCTGGATGACGGTGCCGTGCGAGTCGATCGCCACCCGCTGCAACGACCCGTGGCCGCTCGCTGGACCCGTCCCCTGGATGCCGAGGTCGGCGTACCAGAGGTTGCCGTCGGGGGTGACGGCGATGCCGTACGGCGTCCCCGAGTCATTCATGGGGAGGTCGTCGACCTGCCCGATGGGTGCCCCGGCCGGTGGCTCCACGACGTTGCGGAGGTGGACCCGGGCGGCTCCGGTGTCGACGTACTCGGCGAT
>DATLFW010000298.1:0-4548 GCA_035540775.1 Acidimicrobiia bacterium | reverse complement strand
AGGCTCGACCGGGCGCCGCCGTGAGCGCCGGGGGCGATCAGGTGGGGAGGGGCAGCGGGCCTACCCTGGCGAGGACCTTCGGCCGGGGATCGTGACGAGGCCCGCTGGCAGCCGCCGGTCGATGGTTTGACCACGCTTCCGACCCGGGAACGAAACTGCGCATGTCTGCCCAACCCTCCCTCGTCGCCTACTTCTCGCCCGAGTTCGGCCTCGACGCCGCCATCCCACAGTACGCAGGCGGACTCGGAGTGCTGGCTGGCGACCACCTGAAGGCCGCCGCCGACGCGGGCGTCCCCCTCGTCGGCGTTGGGCTCTTCTACCGCCAGGGTTACTTCCACCAGGCGATCGCGCCCGACGGGCGGATGGGCGTGGAGTACCGCGACGTCGATCCCTCGACGTTCGGCTTCGACCTCGTGGGCGAGACCGAGGTCGACGTCGGAGACGACACGGTCGAGCTCGCCGTCTGGCGTCACGACGTCGGGTCCGTCCCGCTGTTTCTCGTCGACCCCGGCGAGGGACCGGCCACCCGGGCGATCGGCGATCGGCTCTACGGCGGCGACGTCGAGCACCGACTCCGCCAGGAGATCGTGCTCGGGATGGGCGGTCTGCGAGCCCTCGACGTCGCCGGCGTCACCCCGGAGGTCTTCCACCTCAACGAAGGTCACGCCGGGTTCCTCGCGCTCGAGCGCATCCGGCGGTACGTCGAACGGACGGGAGCAACACTCGCCGAGGCGGTGGAGGCGCTCGCGCCGTCGACGGTCTTCACGACGCATACGCCCGTCCCCGCCGGGATCGACCGTTTCGGGGCCGACCTCATGGAGCGCTCCTTCTCCCGCTGGTGCAAGGACGTCGGGGTCACCCTCGACGACCTCCTGGCCCTCGGCGCCATGCCGGAGGTGGAGTCGGGCGGGCCGGGCCCGCGCCGCGAGGGAACCGACGAGCGGCCGGTCTTCAACATGGCGGCCTTCTGTCTGCGCATCGCCGGCCACGCCAACGGCGTGTCACGCCTCCACGGTCGTGTGAGCCGTCGGATGTTCGCTCCGCTGTGGCCCGGGGTGGCCGAGGACGACGTGCCGATCGGATCCGTGACCAACGGCGTCCATGCCCCCACGTGGACGGCACCCGAATTCGCCGCTCTGTTCGAGCGCTCCGTCGGGAGCGAGTGGCCGTCGGCGCCGCCGTCGGCGTGGGACGGAGTGGGGGTGATCGGAGACGACGAGATCCGAGCGGCGCGGCGGGCTGCAAAGGGCCGCCTCGCGGAGGTCGTCGCGGCGCGCAGTGTCGTCGAGGGTGCCACGCTCGACGAGGACGCCCTCGTCGTCGGCTTCGCCCGGCGGTTCGCCACCTACAAGCGGGCGGCGCTGCTCCTCTCTGATCCCGATCGCCTCGCCCGCCTCGTGGGCGATCGCGACCGGCCCGTGCAGATCCTGTACGCGGGCAAGCCGCACCCCGACGACCGAGACGGTCAGGCGGTCCTCGCCCAGGTTGCCCAGGCGGCCGCCGATCCGGCCTTCGGCGGGCGGATCGTGTTGCTCGAGGACTACGACATGGCGGTCGGGCGCGCCCTCGTCCAAGGCTGCGACGTGTGGCTCAACACGCCCATCCGAGGGCTGGAAGCCAGCGGCACCTCGGGCGAGAAGGCGGCACTGAACGGCGTCCTCCACTGCTCCGTCCTCGACGGCTGGTGGGACGAGATGTTCGACGGCGAGAACGGGTGGGCGATCCCGGCGGCCGGCGATGCCCAGACGCCAGCGAGCGAGCGCGACGAGGCGGAGGCGGCGGCGACGTTCGACGTGTTGGAACGCGAGGTCGTCCCGCTCTACTTCGAAGGGGGCACCGACGGTCGCGCCGGGGAGCGGCCGTCGTCCGCCTGGTTGGACCGGGTGCGGGCGGCGTGGAGGAGTCTCGGTCCGCAGGTGACGGCGGCCCGGATGATCGCCGACTACGTCGACGGCTTCTACCTCCCGGCGTCGCGTCCCTGAGCCCCGGTCCTCGGCGTGCCGGGGACCCGTCCCGGACGAAACGGACAACGCCGGCAGAAATGTCGCGGCCCGCCAGGCATGCAGGCCCGATTTCCGGTCAACACCACGCAACCCCGCGCCGATATTGAGAGTCAGAGGGAGCACTCAGCGGAAGCAAGAGCAGGTCGGGACACCCCACACGGAGGTGGCCATGTCACCCGGCGACCGGTGCGACGAGATCATCCGCCTCATCGACGAGGGCCTCGACGACGGCGCCGCCGAGACCGCTCCCGACCCCGACACGATCGAAGCCCGTTCGGGCACGTGGGGCGTCTACTACTTCCGCCCCCCTGCATAGAACTGCAGGCGGGGCGGTGGACTTCGCTGATCCGCCACCCCGCCTGCACCAAGTCGCTCGCCTGCGATCCTGCGCCTGACGGCCGTCGTCTGACGTGCCCACCGGGGCGTGCGCGAAGATGCGCCCCATGGCAGCCACTGCAACCACCGTCACCGCCGACGAGGCTCTCGTCCGCCAGCGCATCGGCGAACTCCTCGATCGTCATGACCCCAAGACCACCGACCGCCAGGAGTTCTGGGGTGCCCAGTTCGACCTCGGACTGGCGTGGGTCCATTTCCCGGAGGGGTACGGCGGCCTCGGGCTGAGCCCCAAGCTCCAGGGCGTCATCCGCCAGGAACTACGGACTGCCGGGGCACCCGACAACACCTTGCGCAACATCATCGGGCTGGGGATGGGCGGCCCCGTCGTCGCCACCCACGGCACCGAGGAGCAGAAGCAGCGGTTGCTCCGCCCCCTCTTCACGTGCGAGGAGATCTGGTGCCAGCTCTTCAGCGAACCCGGTGCTGGTTCCGACGTGGCCGGGCTCGCCACCCGGGCCGTCCGTGACGGCGACGAGTGGGTGGTGAACGGCCAGAAGGTGTGGACGACGCTCGCCCACATGGCGAAGTGGGGGATGCTCGTCGCCCGGACGAACCCCGACGTGCCGAAGCACGAGGGGATGACGTACTTCATCATCGACATGGAGGCCGAGGGCGTCGAGGTTCGCCCGCTCCGCCAGATGACGGGCGAGGCGGAGTTCAACGAGGTCTACATGACCGACGTCCGCATCCCCGACACGATGCGGGTCGGCGCCGAGGGCGAGGGGTGGCGGGTCGCCGTCACGACCCTGATGAACGAGCGCCAGGCGCTCGGGGGCGACGCCACCGTCCGGCGTGGCGGCGGTCCGATCGCCGAGGCGATGCGGTTGTGGAAGGAGCGGGGGCACACCGACCCGGTCCTCCGTGATCGCCTCGTCGGGCTGTGGGTGGAGTCAGAGGTGCAGCGAATGACGGCCATGCGCGCGGCCCAAAAGCGCGCCGTCGGCAACCCGGGGCCCGAGGGTTCGACCGGCAAGCTCGCCACCGCCGAGCTCAACAAGAAGGTGACCGAGCTCTACATGGACCTGCTCGGTGCCGAGGCGATGCTCTACCCGATCGGGTACGAGATGGCGCGTCCGTCGGAGGTGAGCCTGGTGTCGGGGGCCGACCCCCGCAAGGCCTTCCTCCGCGCGCGGGCGAACACCATCGAGGGCGGGACGTCCGAGATCATGCGCAACATCCTGGGCGAGCGGATCCTCGGCCTGCCCGGCGATCCGCGGGCCGACAAGGGCATGCCCTGGTCGGACGTCCCCCGCAACTGATCGACTCCGCTGCCGTCTTGGGGGTCTTCCGCGCGCTCTGCGGACACAACTCCCCCAAGACGGGAAGGGGTCACCGAGGAGACCGGCGCTCAGACGTCGAAGTCGGCGAGGCCGTCGTCGGGTGACGAGGCCTGGGCGTAGAGCCGGCGGGGGATCCGACCGGCGTGACGCGCCAACCAGCCGGCCTCGACGGCGCGTCGCATCGCCTCCGCCATCCGCTCGGGGTCGCGGGCGCGCGTGACGGCTGACGCGAGAAGCACGGCGTCGCACCCCAGCTCCATGGCGAGTGCGGCGTCCGACGGGACCCCCACGCCGGCGTCGAGGATCACGGGCACCGACACCTGCTCACGGATGATGCGCAGGTTGTAAGGGTTGCGGATTCCCATGCCGCTGCCGATCGGAGAACCGAGCGGCATCACGGCGGCGCACCCTAGGTCGGCGAGGCGGCGGGCGACGACGGGGTCGTCGTTGGTGTACGCCATCACCGTGAATCCGTCGTCGACGAGCTGCTCCGCTGCGTCGACGAGTTCGACGGGGTCGGGGAGGAGGGTGCGTTCGTCGCCGATGACCTCCAGCTTCACGAGATCGGTGTCGAACGCCTCACGGGCGAGGTGGGCGGTGAGGACGGCCTCCCGCGCTGTGTAGCACCCGGCGGTGTTCGGGAGCAGGGCGACCTTGGTGCGCTCGACGACGTCGAGGACCGTGCCCTCGGCCCCGGGGTCGACCCGGCGGAGGGCCACGGTGACGAGGTCGGTGCCCGAGGCGACGATGGCGCGCTCGAGCACGTCGAGGGACGGCGCGCCGCCCGTGCCGAGGATGAGGCGAGATCCGAACTCGTGCGCGCCGACGACGAGTCGGTCGGGTGGGGTGGTGCTGGTCGCCACGTCAGC
>DATLFW010000297.1:0-3286 GCA_035540775.1 Acidimicrobiia bacterium | reverse complement strand
GCGCCATCCTTCTCAACGCAGCCGTCATGGTGCCCCGTCGTCGCGAGGCGTATCTTGCCGCGCAACCACGGCGCCGACATGGGGGAAGCGCCGGAAGACTCATAGAGGGGAAAACGTCTTGCATTCACGCAAGTTCGTACGGGGTGGACGCAGGGCCATTGTGGCCTGCGCGCTGCCGCTGGCGCTCCTGGCGTCGGCGACCGCACTCGCCGGCCAGGGTTCCATGCAGGCCGAGAAGGACCAGGGCGAGCTGACCAACGACCGGCTCGGTGCTGCCTCGGTCATCTACAAGGGCCGCTCGAGCTTCTCCGGACAGCACGGCGGCTCCTTCGATCATCTGCCTGCGGCGCGCGAGAACCTCGAGGTCGTCTCGAAGTTCATGCCGATGTCCCAGGGCGAGGTGGTCCCCGGCCAGATCGCCGACGTCGCCGTGCACAAGAACGCCGCCTATCTCATGTCCTGGGCGCGCGGCGAGGCCGAGGGCACGACGTGCTCGAAGGGCGGCTTCTACTCCGTCGACATCTCCGATCCAGCCGCTCCGCGCGAGCTGGCCTTCGTCCCGGCCGAGTTCGGGACCTACCACGGTGAGGGCGCGCACGCCATCACCATGAACACGGCCCACTTCCAGGGCGACATCCTCGGCGTCAACAACGAGCCGTGCGTCGCCGCGGGCACCGGCGGCTTCGACCTCTACGACGTCAGCGATCCGGCCAACCCGAGGCCGCTGGTCATCGCGGCCGGCGACACCTCGACCACCGACGGCGGGCAGCGGGCCAAGCCGAACTCCTCGCACTCCACGTTCCTGTGGCAGGCCGGGGACAAGGCCTACGCCGTGATCGTCGACAACGTCGAGTTCACCGACGTCGACATCTTCGACATCACCGATCCGCGCAACCCGGTGCAGATCGGCGACTACGACCTCGTGGACATGTTCCCCCAGATCGTGGGCAGCTCCGCCAACGGCGACTCGATCTTCCACCACGACATGGTCGTCAAGGAGATCGACGGGCGCTTCATCATGCTCGCGTCCTACTGGGACGCCGGCTACGTCCAGCTCGACGTCACCGACCCGACCAACCCGCAGCTCGTCGGCGACACCGACTTCGGTGAGACCGACCCGCTGACGGGCAAGCAGCCGCCCGAGGGCAACGCCCATCAGGGCGAGTACTCCTTCGACAACCGCTACTTCCTGGCGGCCGACGAGGACTTCTCGCCGTTCCGGTTCCGGGAGTTCCTCATGACCACCGGCCCGCACCAGGGCCAGTACAACGCGGGCGAGTTCGGCTGGACCAAGCCGATCGCGACCCTCGAGGACAACACCCTCAACGGGCCGACGATCTACGGCGGCTACGGCTGCGACGCCAGCGGCACGCCGCACGGCGGCATCCCGGCGCGCAGCACGGCCGGCTACACGCTCGAGCCTGGCGAGGAGGCCATCGTCGTGGTCCAGCGCGGACCGGTCGGCGACCCGGCCAGCCCGTACCCGGCCTGCACCTTTCAGGAGAAGGCCGAGAACGCGGCGGAGGCCGGCTATGACGCCGTGCTGATCGCCAACCACCACAACGGTGCCCAGGG
This sequence comes from Acidimicrobiia bacterium, assembly GCA_035540775.1. Lineage (GTDB taxonomy): Bacteria > Actinomycetota > Acidimicrobiia > IMCC26256 > JACPCJ01 > DATLFW01. The sequence goes on along the minus strand of DATLFW010000297.1, from coordinate 1,711 downwards.
CGGGGCCAACCCCGACGCGGTCCTCTGCGGCTCGGGGACCGGCGCCGACATCATCGGCGTCTGCATCGGCCACCGTCAGTTCCACCTCATGTTCGAGGACGATCCCGACTACTCGTCGGAGTACACGAGCGAGCCCGCCATCGGAACCGAGGGCGAGAAGGTCCAGGGCACGTCGGAGTTCGACGGCTGGGGCTACGCCCACGTCTTCGACCGGGTGACCGGGGCGGAGATCGGCGCCTACGCCATCGAGGAGTCGCTCGACGAGCGCTTCGCGTTCGGGTTCGGCGACCTGTCCATCCACGAGTGGGCCACCGATCCGACCGAGTTCATCGGCTACATGGCCTACTACTCGGGTGGCATTCGAGTCGCGGAGTTCGGCGACTTCGGGATCCGCGAGACGGGCAAGTTCATCGACGTCGGCGGCTCGAACTTCTGGGGCATCGAGCAGTTCAACGGCCCCGGGAACCGCGAGCGCCTGATCGCCGGCTCCGACCGCGACCACGGCCTGTACATCCTCCGCTACACGGGTCCGGGCGCAGCCCAGGCGCCGTCGTGCGAGGACGGGTTCGCGTTCACGCCGGAGGGCGAGTCGGTCACCGTGCCGCTGGAGTGCTCGGATCCGAACACGCACAACGTCCTGACGCGCGAGATCCTCGACGGGCCGTCCAACGGCACGCTCGAGGTCAAGGGCGACCGGGCCGAGTACACGCCGAACGCCGGGTTCACGGGTGAGGATCGCTTCACCTTCCGGGCCAGCGACGGCTCGCTGCTGTCCGCGCCGGCCCAGGGACGGATCCTGGTCGGGCGCTGCTCCAACGTCATCGACGGAACCGACGGGCCGGACGTCATCACCGGCACGGAGTTCCCCGACTCGATCAAGTCGGGGGCCGGGGATGACGTGATCGCGGCCGCCCAGGGCGACGACTGCGTCGACGGTCAGGACGGCAACGACGAGGCCAACGGCGCGCAGGGCGCCGACCTCCTGCTCGGCGGCGCGGGCAACGACCGCCTGTTCGGTGACGCCGGGGACGACATCCTCGACGGCCAGAAGGGCACCGATCACCTCCGCGGTGGCTCGGGCGACGATCGGGTCCGCGGCGCGGCGGGCAACGACTACCTGAGCGGCGGCTCCAACGATGACTTCCTCATCGGGGGCCCCGGTCGGGACTCCATCCGCGGGGACTCCGGCAACGACCGCATCAGCGGCGGCGCCGGCAACGACGCGATCGACGTCGGCAAGGGACGCAACCGCGTCAACGCCGGCGCCGGCAACGACCGCATCAACGCGGTCAACGGGCAGCGCGACTCGATCTCCTGCGGCAAGGGGCGCGACGTCGTGCGCGCCGATCCGAAGGATCGCGTCGGCCGCTCGTGCGAGAAGGTCCTGCGCACGACGCGCACGCGCTAGGAACCACCTCGGCCTGCCGGCCGCCCCGGGCGGGGCGGCCGGCGGACCGGCGAAGAGGGGCCGCTCCGGCGGCCCCTCTCTCGTTCTCACGAAAACGCTCATGGCACGTCCCCGGACGCGCGCGGCCTCGGGGACCCCGGACGTCACTACCATCGCGGCGATGGGGAGCCGGCTCGCCGCTATCGCACTCGCTCTCGGGCTCCTCGCTCTGGCGGCCCAGGTGGGCGGGGTCACGCCGGCCATCTCCTTCGAGGCCTCCTCAGCGGCCGGGGACGTGCCATGAGCGTTTTCGTGAGAACGAGA
>DATLFW010000296.1:0-5668 GCA_035540775.1 Acidimicrobiia bacterium | reverse complement strand
GAGAGGGAGTGCGCCTGACGATCGGCGGCGCACACGTGACGTTGAAGAACGCCGTGTTTCGGATGGCTGCGATCGAGCGCGACGGTCAGGTCGCCTTCGTCCCGCCGACCGGTCCTCCGATCCGACCGGAGTTTCAGCCTTCCAGACAGCCGTAACCGTCCGGTCCGCACCGCCAGGACCGCCCGCTCGCGAGCGAGATGGAGGGTTCGGGCGGTTGCTTCAGGGGTAGTGCCGAAGAGCGTGCCGTACCGCACGATCATCGAGCCCTTCCGTATCAAGGCCGTCGAGCCGCTCCGGTTCACGACGCGGGAGGAGCGAGAGGCTGCCCTCGCCGAGGCCGGATGGAACCTGTTCGGGCTCCGCTCCGACCAGGTCTTGATCGACCTCCTCACCGACTCCGGCACCGGGGCGATGTCGGCCGAGCAATGGGCAGGGGTGATGGTCGGCGACGAGTCGTACGCCGGGTCGGCTTCCTTCGAACGCTTCGAGGCCGTGGTCCGCGATCTCACCGGCAAGCGCCACGTCATCCCGACGCACCAGGGGAGGGCGGCGGAGCGCATTCTCTTCTCCGAGACCGTCCAGCCCGGCGACGTCGTCCCCAACAACACGCACTTCGACACCACGCGCGCCAACGTGGAGTTCCAGGGAGGGGTCGCCCTCGACGTCCCGTGCCCGGAGGCGGCCGACCTCCAGGCTGACGTGCTGTTCAAGGGCAACGTCGACGTCGACGCTCTCGAACGCGCCTTCGCCGAGTACGGCGCCGAGCGGATCCCGCTCGTGATGGTGACGATCACGAACAACAGCGGCGGGGGCCAGCCCGTCTCGCTCGAAAACCTCCGGGCGGTCCGAGCCGTCTGCGACCGCCATTCGACGCCGCTCGTCCTCGATGCCCGCCCGCTTCGCCGAGAACGCCTGGTTCATCCACGAGCGAGAGGCGGGCCAGGCGGCCAGGCGCCCGCGAGAGATCGCCGAGGAGGTGTTCCGCCTTGCGGACGGCTGCAGCATCAGCCTGAAGAAGGACGGTCTCGGCAACATCGGCGGCGTCCTCGCCCTCGACGACGCCGAGCTCGCCGCGCGTTGCCGCACGCTCCTCATCCTCACCGAGGGGTTTCCGACCTACGGCGGGCTCGCCGGGCGCGACCTCGAGGCGCTCGCTCGGGGTCTCGAGGAAGTCACCGACCCCGACTACCTGCGCTACCGGGTGCGGACGGCCGAATACCTGGCCGAGAAGGCCTGGGCTGCGGGCGTTCCGACCGTCCGTCCGCCCGGCGGCCACGCCGTCTACCTCGACGCCACGGCGGTGCTCCCGCACGTCGCGCCGCGTGAACTCCCCGCCCAGGCGCTCGCCGCCGAGCTCTACCTCGAAGGCGGCGTCCGTGGCGTGGAGATCGGCACGCTCATGTTCGGCCGCCCCGGCGCTGACGGCGTCGACGAACCCGCACCGCACGAGCTCGTGCGCCTGGCCCTGCCGCGCCGCGTCTACACGCAGAGCCACGTCGACTACGTGGGTGAGGTGATCGGTGCGGTGGCCGAGCGGGCGGCCGACCTACGCGGCTTTCGGGTCGTGGAGCAACCGGCCTTCCTCCGCCACTTCACGGCGCGCCTCGAACCGCTGCAGTGACGGGTCTTCGGCCTCGCTGGGTACGAACGTGAGGTGTGAGGACCACGACCGAGCATCGCAGCGTCGGAGGCGGGGCGGGCGACGAGTGGGACGCCATCGCGCGCCGGATCGACGAGGCGGGCGTTCGCATCGGTCTCGACGAGGGCCTGCGGCGGGTCATCCGGGAACCGCAACGCGTCCTCGAGGTCTCGGTCTCGATCGAGCGCGACGACGGCTCGATCGACACGTTCAAGGGATGGCGGGTCCAGCACAGCACCGCCCGCGGTCCGGCCAAGGGAGGTCTCCGCTTCCACCCGGGCGTCGACGCCCGGCAGGTGTCGGCGCTCGCCGCAGCCATGTCGCTCAAGACGGCGCTCGTCGACGTGCCCTTCGGCGGAGGGAAGGGCGGTGTGCGGGTCGATCCTGGTGCGCTGTCGATCCGCGAGCTCGAACGCCTCACCCGTCGCTATGCCTACGAGGTGGCACCGCTCGTCGGCCCCGAGCGTGACATCCCGGCGCCCGACGTTAACACCGACGAGCGGGTGATGGCCTGGTTCATGGACACCCTGGCGGTCGTGCGGGGTGAGGTCGCTTCCGGCACCGTCACCGGAAAGCCCCTCGCCATCGGCGGGACGCTCGGATACACCGGGTCCACGTCGAGTGGCGTCGTGGCGTGCGTCCGGAAGGTGTTCGAAGCCCTCGAGGTCGACGCGGCAGGGAAGCGGGTGGCCATCCAGGGCTTCGGCAAGGTGGGCGGGCCGCTGGCGTTCCTCCTCTCGTCGCTCGGGATGCGGGTGGTGGCCGTGAGCGACGTCGACGGCGCCGTGTACAGCGGCGGCGGCCTTGACATCCCCGCTCTTGCCGACCACGTGAAGAAGACGCGGTCCGTGGCGGGGTTCGGGCTCGGTGAGGAGATCGAGCGCGAAGACCTGTGGGAAGTGGAAGCCGACGTCGTGATCCCGGCTGCCCTCGGCGGCGCCATCGACGCCGCGGTCGCCGAGCGTCTTCGGGCGCCGGTCGTCGTGGAAGCGGCGAACGGGCCGACGACGCCCGAGGCCGACGACGTGCTGGCCCGCCGGGGCGTCGTCGTCGTTCCCGACATCCTGGGCAACGCCGGCGGCGTCGTGACGAGCTATCTCGAGTGGGTCCAGAACCGCCAGGGCCTGTCGTGGGAGGCCGACACGGTGGCGGAGCAACTCCGCCGCAGGATGGTCGCCGCCTTCGACGCCGTCTGGCAGCGCAGCGGCGAGGACGGCTCACGCCTGCGAATGGCCGCCGTCGACCTCAGCGTCGAACGCATCGCCGAGACCGTCTCGCTGCGCGGCCTCTTCCCCTGATCGTCCATTCGACGTGCGGGCTCCGTCCGGCCGGCGGCTCAGGCGTGCTCGCGCACCTGGTAGATCTCGTCGGCCACGAGCCCGTGCGCTTCCCGGTGCACCGTCATGGCCGATTCGGCGTCCGGGGCCTCCACGAGGCAGAAGATGGCGCCGGCGTCGGGATCGACCCAGTAGCGCTGGTACTTCACGCCGTACTGCTCCTGGGTTGCGAGGTCGGCGTCGTGCGCTCGTGCGACCTCGTCCTCGTCGATCTGCGCGTCCATGTGGTGGACGTCCATGAAGAGCGGCATCGGATCCCCTTCCGCTCGACGTTCGCGGTCCGGTCTTCGCGATACCCGGGTCGGGAAGCTGGCACCGGGCGACCAAGGGCACGATCCGTCCATTTCGTGCCGGACCTCACCGAGATTCGCCTCATCCCTCCTTGTTCTCCTCTGTCCGCCCCCCGGTTCTGCGCGCCGGATGGTTCAGGGCGTCGCGGAAGTGGCCGAAATGAGGGTGACGTACGCTATGTGGGTCCGTCGCTGCTCCCAGCGCGGTCGGGAGGGTCGGGTTGAAGAGCGGACACGAGCATCGACGGGGGCCTCGGGGCCTCACGGCGCGTGTCCTCGCCGTCGTCGCCGCGGCGGCGGCCCTGGCTGCGTCCGCTCTGGTGCCCTCGACCGCTGGCGCCGTCGACAGCAGACCCGACGGGCCCCTCGGCCGGTACATCGTGCGGTTCGCGCCGGGATCTGCCGCCGCCGACGTCTTCCCCGGTGGCCCGCCCGCCGATGTCGAGATCGATCGGGTCTACGAGCACGTCTTCCCGGGCGCGGCGGTCCGCATGCCCGCGGCGGCCGCGGACGCCCTCGCCCGCAGTCCCCGGGTGGAGGCAGTGGAGCCGGATCTCCCTGTGTCGATCACCGCCGTGCAGTCCGACCCGCCCTGGGGACTCGACCGCACCGATCAGCGTGCCCTGCCCTTGTCGGACAGTTATTCCTATGCCGCCACGGGATCGGGCGTCACCGTCTACGTCATCGACACCGGGATTCGCTCGACGCATGACGAGTTCGGCGGCCGGGTGCGCTCGGGGTTCGATGCCGTCGAGGACGGCTGGGGGACCGAAGACTGCAACGGGCACGGCACGCACGTCGCGGGCACCGTTGGCGGGACGACGTACGGCATGGCGAAGGGCGTATCGCTCGTCGCGGTTCGGGTGCTCGATTGCTGGGGTGAAGGCTTCCTCAGCGATGTCATCGCGGGGATGGAGTGGGTCGTCACCGACCACCCTGCGGACGCGCCTGCCGTCGCGAACCTCAGTCTTGGGTCGTCAGCCTCGTCTCAGGTCGATGATGCAATTTCCAGCCTTGTTGCCGACGGAGTCGCCGCGGTGGTGGCAGCCGGCAACGACGGCGAGGACGCCTGCCTCTCTTCGCCCGCTCGCGCTCCCGAGGCGGTCACCGTCGGTGCGACCGAGAGCGACGATTCGCGGGCTTCCTTCTCGAACTACGGATCGTGTCTCGATGTCTTCGCCCCTGGCGTCGACATCCTTTCCGCCTACAACTCCTCCGACAGTGCGGCGGCATACAGCGACGGCACCTCGATGGCTGCGCCGCACGTCGCTGGTGCGGCGGCCCTCCTGCTTGCCGACGATCCAACCCTGACACCTGCCCAGGTGTCGGCGACGCTGTCCGACATGGCGTCCACGGATGTGGTCACGGACGCCGGGACCGGCTCGCCCAACCGCCTCCTCTACAAGCCGCCGGGGGGCGAGTGGACCGTCACGGCGACGGATCAACCGAGCGCACCGAGGTCGGTGGGGCGCGTCAATGGAACGAACCGCGTGACGCTTCAATGGGCAGTGCCGTTCTCCGACGGCGGGCTTCCCATCCTCGACTACCGGGCGACATGCATCCCGCGCTCGTCGAGTCTCGGGAGCCGCTCGGTCGTGACGGAGGATCTCCAGGCAGTGGTCAAGTCACTGACGAACGGCGCTGTCTACGACTGCCGGATTCGGGCGAGGAACGCCGACGGATGGGGCACCTGGTCCTCGGCGGTGGTCGCCTGGCCGTATGGCAAGCCCGGGAAGCCCCGATCGTTGAAGGTCGAGGCTCGAAGCGCAGCGGCGGCGATGAAGTGGAGCCGCCCGACCAGCAACGGCGGCCGGCGAATCGAGCGGTATCAGGTTCGGTGCACGCCCCGCTCTTCGAGCCTCGACGTGCGGACCCGCACGCCGTCCGATACGAACGTGAAGATCGGACGCATGAAGCCCGGGAAGCGCTACGACTGCGCCGTGCGCGCTCGCAACATGGCCGGCTACGGCTCCTGGTCGAGGTCGGTCAGCGTCGTCCCGACTCGCTGACACATCAGGGTGAGACCTCACCCTGGAATTTCTTTCTAGAAAGGGATCAACGCGAGCCGCGTCGAACGTGGACCGGTGGAGGGCCGCTCGTTTTGAGTGGCCTCGGCTTGGGGAGCCGGGGGTCGTTCGATGGCACTGCGTGTCCCGCTCGGTGCACCGGGGTTCGGCGACGATGACGAGTCGGTTGAGGCACCGTCGGTCGCTTTCGAGGAGTTGTGGGCGGAGCGCGACGTCCTCCGCTCGTACTGCCTGCGTCTCGTTGGTGACCCCGCGCTGGCAGACGACATGGTGCAAGAGGCTTTCATCGAGGCGTACCGGCAGTTGGAGCGCCTCGAGCACCGCGGATCGTTCCTGCCGTGGCTCGCGACGGTCGCCAAGCGCCGGGGGCTGAAC
>DATLFW010000295.1:0-3141 GCA_035540775.1 Acidimicrobiia bacterium | reverse complement strand
TCCTGGTGCGCTCCCGGTCCCGACGGATCCTGGTGCGCTGCCGGTCCCGACGGATCCTGGTGCGCTGCCGGTCCCGACGGTTCCGAGCCTTCCGTGATGCTGGGGGGGGTGATGTCGTCCGGTGGGGGCTTCGGCCCCCGCCGGGCACCACCGCCGTCACCGCCCGCCCGACTCCAACAAGGGTGTTTCGGCGAGGCGCGTGCCGAGGCGGTCGAGGAGCGCTCGGTCGTGGTCGTCGCCCGGATTGTCGGTGGTCAAGAGACGGTCGCCGAGGAAGATGCTGTTGGCTCCGGCGAGCAGGCAGAGAGCCTGGAGTTCGTCGGTCATCTGACTCCGGCCTGCCGAGAGGCGTACCACCGACGCCGGCATCATCAGCCGTGCCGTCGCGATGGTGCGGACGAGCTCGATGCCGTCGAGTGGTGCGAGGCCGTGGAGCGGGGTTCCGGGTACCTGCACGAGCAGGTTGACGGGGACGCTCTCGGGATGGGGTTCGAGGCGGGCGAGTTGTACGAGGAGGCCGGCGCGGTCACGGCGTGACTCGCCCATCCCGACGATCCCGCCGCAGCAGAGCTTCACGCCTGCTTCGCGCACGTTGGCGAGCGTCTCCAGCCGATCGTCGTAGGTGCGGGTGGTGATGATCTCGCCGTAGAACTCGGGCGACGTGTCGAGGTTGTGGTTGTAGTAGTCGAGGCCGGCCTCGGCGAGCGTCTTCGCCTGCCCTGGCGTGAGCATCCCGAGCGTGACGCAGGTCTCCATGCCGAGGTCGCCGACGGCGGTCACCGCCTCGGCGACGGCGTCGACCTGCCGGTCGTTGGGGGCTCGCCACGCCGCCCCCATGCAGAACCTCGTGGCTCCGGCGGCCTTCGCCTGCTGCGCCGCCTCGACGATCTCGGGTACGTCCATGAGCCGCTGCGGTTCGAGGTCGGTGGCGTACTTGGCCGACTGCGGGCAGTAGGCACAGTCCTCGGGGCAGGCACCCGTCTTGATCGACAGCAGCATCGCCCCTTCGACCGTGCCGGGCTCGAAGTGGCGGCGGTGCACCGACTGCGCCTCGAAGAGGAGGTCGGCGAACGGCGTCTCGATGAGGGCGACGGCCTCGTCGACGGTCCAGTCATGGCGGATGCTCGGCATGCGACACGCTGACCGCTCTGCGACGCACCGGTCAAATGGTGCGAAATCCGTTGGCGGACGACGGGCCTCCGGTGCTTGCATCGAGAGCCGGCACGGGGGAGGGAACGCCATGGACGACACGGTCACCGCCAGCCAGTTCACACTCGACACCGGCGTCGTGGCCGACCCCGACACCCCGGGTCGGTACGTCGCCCACCTGAGCGACCAGTGGAACGCCCCGATGCTGCCCCAGGGTGGCGTGGTGACGTCGCTCGCACTGCGGGCCATGGCGGCCGAACTCGACCACCCCGAACAGCGGCTCCGGTCGGTCACGACCGCCTTCGCCGCGCAGGTACCGGCCGGGCCGGTGCAGGTCGACGTCTCGGTGCTGAGGCGCGGTCGCTCGCTCTCACAGGCCGTCGCGACCGTGGCGGCGACCGGCGCCGAGGCCGGGCACACCTCCCTGGCGGTCTTCGGCGCCGACCGCCCCGGCTTCTCCTTCACCGACCTGACCCCGCCGGTGGTGCCGCCCCCGGAGGACTGCGACTCGTTTCGTGATCGGGAGTCTCCCTGGGAGGAGCGCTTCAACCCGACGTTCTGGGACCGCATCGAAGGGCGGGCGGCCATCGGGCACGCGCCGTGGGACGAGTTCGAGCCGACGGGCTCCGAGCGGGCCTACTGGTACCGCTTCGACGACACCCCGCGACTCGCCGACGGGACGATCGACCCGCTGGCGTTGGTCACCATGGCCGACACCATGCCGGGGTCGGTGTTCGAACGCGTCGGCTCCCGCGACCTGCTGTGGCTCTCACCGAGCGCGGATCTCACCGTCCACCTCCTCGGCGAGGCGGAGTCGGAGTGGATCCTGGCGCACAACTTCGCCCGGCACGCGGGGGAGGGATACGCGTCGCTCGAGATGCGGTTGTGGGATCCCGAGCGAGGCCTCGTCGCCTACGCCACCCAGATGATGTTCTTCAGCTTCCCGGACGGTCCGCCCACCGACGACGAGCTGCAGGTTCCCCCGATCGCCTGACGGTGATCAGGCGGCGAGCCGCGCGGCGGCGTCGGCGAGGGTGACCTCGTCGTCGCGAAGGCCGAGGGCCGCGCGGACGGCGGCAACGTCGGCGTCGATGCGTCGGGTCCAGAACCGCAGCGCCTGGCGGGCGTCCGCGCGGATCGACCACACGAAGGCGGCGGCGCCGTTGGTGAGCGCCGGCCGGTTCCCCTCCCAGATGAAGTGGGCGGGCACGGCGAAGGCGTACGACGACACGGGCAGACCGAGCAGCAGCCACGGCTGCATGGTGACCACGGCGGCGACGAGGAACCCGACCCCCAGCGTGACCCCGACGACGTGCGCAATCCGTGTCTTGGGGTGCAGGTGCTGGCTCAGGTAGAAGGCGTAGAACTCCTCGGAGTTGCGGGGCTCGGGCCCGTTCACGCCGGGCACCCCGTTGCTCAGGTTGATCATGCCGAGCACGGTACTCCGTCGACGGCGCCACCCCGTCCTTCTGGGTACGTCCAGTGACCCTCTGTGTAGGTCACGGTGCCCAGAATCGAGGGGGGCGGCGTATCGTCTCGTGCCGTGAGCGAGGATCATCGGGCCGTCGAGGCCCTGCTCTACGAGTACGCCGCTCGGGTCGACGCCGCCGACTTCGCCGGTGTGGGCGAGCTCTTCGCGGAAGCGAGCTATCGCGCCGCCGTCGGCGACGACGTCATGGAGGTGCACGGGGCGGACGCCGTGCGCGACCTCCTCACCGCCATGGTCGCCGTCGGCCCGTCCGGCGCTCCGGGCACCCAGCACGTCGTCACCAACGTCGTGGTCGACGTCGGCGACGACGGAACGGCCACCGCCCGCTCACGGTTCACCGTCCTCCAGCAGACGGACCACGGGGGAGTGCCCGCCATCGCCGTCGTCGCCGCCGGCCGCTACGACGATCGCTTCGAACGGTCCGGTGACGGGTGGCGGTTCGCCGACCGGCTGATCCACACCGACCTCGTCGGGGACCTCCGCCGCCACCTCCGCCACGACCC
>DATLFW010000294.1:0-3868 GCA_035540775.1 Acidimicrobiia bacterium | reverse complement strand
GCGGAGCTGTTCCGAGACGTTCGACTGGACGGTGTGCAGGCGCTCGGCCGCCGCCGTGAACGAGCCGCTCTCGGCGATGGCCACGAGCACGTCGAGGTGCCGCAGTTCCATGGTGGTCACTTCCAGGCTTGGCGGGCGCCGACGTGGGTATCGCGATGGACGTCCCCGACGCCCCCTCTGCGTCTCCCGCAATCGGAAATCGATCGTTACTGACGATGGATCCTATCGGAATTCACTGTTGGACAGATAGGTCGCGCCCGTGCTTGCATGGGCAAGCAGCGCACGATCCGTCGTGTGCTCCATCGTCAACGGTTCCGAGACAGGGAGGGACCTGCAGTGCAGGCCGTCACCCACATCCTCGACATCGATTCGACCGCTTGGATGGTCGACGCCGCGTGCAAGGGCCAGACGGCGCTCTTCTTCCCCCCGCCTGGGGAGCGCCCCGAAGCCCGCGAAGTCCGCGAGGGCAAGGCCCGGGCCCTCTGTGGCAGCTGCACGGCGCTCGACTCCTGCCGCGACTACGCGCGCCAGCACCGCGAGTACGGATTCTGGGGCTGCGAGTCAGAGGAGGAGCGAGCCGCCGCCGGCTTCCGGGTCGACATGCCCGTCGGCCGGGTCGCCCGCTACCCCCGTGGCGACGGCAAGCCCGTGAAGCCTCGCGGAGTCGCCTGAGTCGACGTCGCCATGACATCCCGGTGCGGGCGTGACCCGTATCCGGGCCACCCTCGTCACGATCGCCATCGCCTTTGCGATGGCGATCGGCGCGTCTGCCGCCGGTTCCGCACCCGCCGGTTCGGCCCCCGGCGAGGAATCGGGCGATCCGCAGTTCGGTCCGGCCGATCGCATCGTTGTCCTCGGTCCCGGCGGCTTCGACCCGCCGTACCTTGAGGTGACCGCCGGTTCGACGGTGACGTGGGTCCACCGCGACCCAGGATCCCTCCACACCGTCACCGACTCTGGCGGCGGGTTCGAGTCGCACCCGTGGTGCACCCGGACCCTCCCGACGTCGGCGAACTGCATGGGCGAAGGCGACCGCTTCGCCTACGACTTCGAACATGCGGGGACGTTCTTCTACTCCTCGCGCGTCCACCCCAGCTTCACTGGGGAGATCGTGGTCGTCCCGTCGGAGCCGACGACGACGACATCGGTCGAGGACGACGAGGAGCGCGACCGCCCGGAGCGGCTCGAGCGCTCCGGCGAGGGCGGCGATGACGCTGTGAACCCGGCACCGCCCGACGTCGCGGGGCCGCCGCCACCACTCGGGACGGCACGAGGTTCCGCGCACGAACTCGACCAGGCCCCGTCCACACCGACGACGCCCGAGGGCGTGCCCCCGGAGGGCGAGCCTCAGGCAGCCGACGCGGGCCTCGGTGTCGACGCCGCCGGAGCGACCGGCGTCGTGCTCTTCCTCCTCGCCGCCGGCGGTGGCGGAGCCGCACTGTTGTGGCGATTCCGCCCGTCGACCTGGGAGGAGCCCGACGAGGGGCGACAAGGGACGACCTGGCTCGACGACCCCAACCACTTCGCCGATCCGCGGGGCTGGGACTCGTCGCCCCGCGACCGGCGCTCGCCGCCGGACTGGCGCTAGTCGCTTCGGGAGAACAGGCGGGTGGCGAGGGCGAGCATGGCGGCGCCGAGGACCACCACCACGAGGATCTCGGTCCAGATCGGCAGGACCTCGCCGTTCCAGGTGAGCGCGCCCCGCTCGCCGAGGAGCACTCGGCGCACGGGGTCGACGCCGTAGGTGATCGGGTTCAGCTTGCTCGCCACCGAGAGCCAGTCGGGAAGGCCCTGGAGCGGGAAGAGGGCACCCGACAAGAAGAGCATCGGGTTCACGACGACGCCCATCACGACCTGGAAGCTCTCGACCCGCTGCATCCGGCTGGCCACCACGATGCCGAACGACACGATGGCGAAGGCGAGGAGCATGAGCAGGCCGATCATGGCGAACGCCTCGCCGATGCCGAGGTCGACGTCGACGAGCGGCGCCGTCAGCAGCAGCAGGGTTCCCTGGAGCACGGCGATCGACGCGCTCCCGACCGCCTTGCCGAGCACGAGCGAGGCCCGCGACACGGGCGCGACCAGCATCTCGCGCAGGAACCCGAACTCCCGGTCCCACACGATCGAGATGGCCGAGAACATGGCCGTGAACATGATCGACATCACGAGGACGCCCGGGAAGAGGAAGGCCTGGTAGCTCACCCCCTCGATCCCGCGGTCGCCGATGACGGGGCCGAGGCCGACGCCGAGCACGAACAGGAACAACACCGGCTGGGCGAGGCCCGTGATGATGCGCACTCGCGATCGGAGGAAGCGCACCATCTCACGCCGCCAGATCATGGCGACCGTGAAGGCGTTGCGGCCGAAGCGCCCGCGGCGGCCGACGACCAGCGCCGTCCCCGTCTTCGCCGCCGTCGGCGCGTCCGCCGTCCCCGTGGTCCCCGCCGTCCCCGTGGTCATCGGCGGAACCCCCGCACCATCGGGTTCATCCGGAACTGGTCGACGGCACCCGCCTCGGCGTCGCGGATGTCGCGGCCGGTGTACTTGATGAAGACGTCGTCGAGGGTGGGGCGGTGCACGCTCACGCTCTGGATGCGGTCGCCCGCCACGGCGAACAGCCGGGGGACGAACCGCTCGCCTTCCGGCACGAGAAAGCGCAGGCCGTCGCGGACCAGCTCCGCCTCGACGCCGAGGTCGCGAGCGGCGTCGATCCGGAGCGCCTCGTCGTCGGTCGAGGCGACGACGACGGTGTCGGCCCCCACCGACGCCTTCAGCCTGGCCGGCGTGTCGACGGCGACGATCTCGCCCCGGTCGATGATGGCGATCCGGTCACAGCGCTCGGCCTCGTCCATGTAGTGCGTGGTGAGGAACATCGTCGTGTCCTCCTCCCGCCGGAGGCGCTCGACGTAGTCCCAGATGTGCGCCCTGGTCTGCGGGTCGAGCCCGATGGTGGGCTCGTCGAGGAAGAGCACCCGCGGCGCGTGGATGAGGCCCCGGGCGATCTCGAGACGGCGCTTCATCCCGCCCGAGTACTCGCGAACGAGGTTGCGGGCCCGGTCGGCGAGACCGACCATCTCGAGGAGGGGGCCCATCCGGCGGACGACCTCCGACTCCGGGAGGCCGTAGAGGACGCCGTGGAACCGGAGGTTCTCGTCGCCCGTCAGCCAGTCGTCGAGCGTCGTCTCCTGGAAGACGAGGCCGATGTTGGAGCGGACCTCGTCAGGCTCGGCGACGATGTCGTGCCCCGCCACCCGGGCGGTCCCGCCGGTGGGGCGGAGCAGGGTGCAGAGCATGGAGATCGTGGTGGTCTTCCCGGCGCCGTTCGGGCCGAGGAACCCGAACAGCTCGCCGGCTTCGACCTCGAACGAGATGCCGTCGACGGCCGTGAACGAGCCGAAGCGGCGCTCCAACGCCTCGACGGCGACAGCGGGCGGCACATCGCCATCGTGGAGGACTCTTGACCGCCCGGTCAACTTCTCGGCGGCGACCGGACGGCCACTACGCTCCCGTCCGGCTTCTGGGTACCGCTCCCACCACATGCGGTGGGTGGACGTACCCAGATCGCAGGGGAACGGGCAGGAGGCGGGATGGGCGAGGACGAAAAGGCAGCGACGTCCGACACGGCTGCTTCGGAGGCGAACACTCCGGAGACGCCACCGGGCGTCGACCTGGACCGGCTGCGCGCCTGGTTCGGAGAGCACCTGGACGGCGCCGACGGCGATCGGCCGCTGCAGGCGTCGCTGATCTCGGGTGGCCGGTCGAACCTCACCTACGAAATCACCGACGGCGAACACCGCTGGGTGCTGCGCCGGCCGCCGCTCGGGCACGTCCTGCCGACCGCGCACGACATGCGGCGGGAGTACCGGGT
>DATLFW010000293.1:0-5169 GCA_035540775.1 Acidimicrobiia bacterium | reverse complement strand
GTGACGACCTCGAGGTCGCCAGCGGCCGCCGCCGGGGTCGCCCATCCCGTGAGCGCAGCGGTGGCGGCGCACGCCGCCAGAGCCGCCCGGCGGGCCAGGAAGTGGCGTCGCCACACGCGCCGTCTCATGCCGTCCTCCCGTTGGTGCTCAGCACGCCGACGCCCGGGTCGAACATCGCGGCCGGGAGATGCACGCCGTAGTGCTGGAGCTTGTCGGTGAACTTCGGCCGCAGACCGGTGGGCTTGGTCGTGCCGAGGTAGTGGCCGTCGGCATCGAGGCCCGCCGAGTAGTCGAAGGCGTAGACGTCCTGGAGGGTGATGACCTGCCCCTCGAATCCTTCGACCTCGGTGACCTGCACGATCCGGCGTGACCCGTCCCGCATGCGGGCGAGGTGGACCACGACGTCGATGGCGGAGGCGATCTGCTCGCGGATCGCTCGCACCGGGAGTTCCATCCCGGCCATCAGCACCATGGTCTCGACGCGCGCAAGAGCGTCGCGAGGGCTGTTGGCGTGGACCGTCGAGAGCGACCCTTCGTGGCCCGTGTTCATGGCCTGGAGCATGTCGAGCGCCTCGGCGCCTCGGACCTCGCCGACGACGATGCGGTCGGGTCGCATCCGGAGGGCGTTGCGGACGAGGTCGCGGATGGCGACCTCACCTTTGCCCTCGATGTTGGGCGGGCGGCTCTCGAGGCGGATGACGTGCTCCTGGTGGAGCTGAAGTTCGACGGCGTCCTCGATGGTGACGATGCGCTCGTCGGTCGGGATGAAGCCCGAGAGGACGTTGAGCAAGGTCGTCTTGCCGGTGCCCGTTCCGCCGCTCACGAGCACGTTGAGCTTGCCCTCGACGCACGCGGCGAGGAGGTCGGCGACTTCGCGGGTCATGGTGCCGAACTCGACGAGGTCGTCGGCGCCGAAGGGATCAGCCGAGAACTTCCGCACGGTGAGGACGGGGCCGTCGACGGCGAGGGGCGGGATGATGGCGTTGACGCGGGACCCGTCGGGAAGGCGGGCGTCGACCATCGGCGACGATTCGTCGATGCGGCGTCCGACCCGGGTGACGATCCGCTCGATCACTCGGCGGAGGTGGTCGTCGGAGAGGAAGCGGGCCGCTGTCTTGTGGAGCTTGCCCGCCCGCTCCACGTAGATCGGGTCGAGACTGTTCACCATCACTTCCGTGACGGCCGGGTCCTTCAAGAACTCCTCGATGGGCCCGTGCCCGAGGACGTCGTCGGTGATGTCGGCGACGAGGCGCTGCCGCTCGGCGGGGGAGAGAGGCGCCTGCTCCGCCTCCAGGACCTGCCCGAGTTCCTGCACCACGAAGGTCCGGAGCTGCTCTTCGTTGAGCGTCGAGTCGTACAGCCGCGACCCGAGACGAGAGAAGAGCGCTTCCTGGGCCCGCTGCTTCAGTTCGGCCAGCGGATCGGTTGCCGTGAGGTCGACGTGCGCTGCCGGCTCGGCCGGCTTCCGGCCCGCCTTCGCCTTGGTCGCCGGCACCTCCGGCTCGGGCTCGGCCTTCGCCGATCCGCGGCCGTTCTGGGCCAGCCGGTCGCTCAACTTCATGATGCGTTCCTCCTGCGGAACAGGCCGCCGGCCGTGGCGTCGGCGGGGACTTCGGCGAAGCGGCCGACGAGCTTCATGAGCTCCTTGGCCACCGGGGAGCGGGGGTCGGCGCCCACGATGGGGGTCCCTTGGTTGAACGTCAGCGGGACCGTCCTCGAGGACGGAATGGAGACGTCGACATTGAGCCCGATGGTCGCCTCCACGTCGGCGACGTCGAGACCCACCCGGGAGTCGGCCCGGTTGAGGACGAAGTGTCGGGCCTGGTGGACCATCCCGAGCTGGTCGAGCGTCTCGACCTCCTTGCGGAGGCTCCGCACGCTCGGCACGTCCATGGCGCCGACGAGCACGAAGTCGGTCGCCGCTTCCATGGCGGCGAGCGTGTGCTCGCCGATGCCCGCTCCCGTGTCGACCACGACGTAGCGGAACTCCTCGTGGAGGAGCTTCAGGATCTTCGTCGCCTGCGCGGGGTTCACCGCTTCGCCGTCGGCCGGCGAGTCGGGGGCACACAGCGCGTAGAGGTTGCCGGGATGTGGAGTGAGGAAGACCTTCAGATTGGTCAGGTCGAGGTTGCCGTTGAGCCGGGCAGCGTCGGCCATCGAGTGGTCGGGCACCAACTGGAGGGCGCCGGCCACGTCGCCGAACTGCAGGTCGAGGTCGGCGAGCACGACCTTGCCGGGGGCGACCTGCGCCAGGCCGAGCGCGAGGTTCGAGGCGACGACCGACTTTCCCGCCCCGCCCTTGGGCGAGATCACGACGATCACCCGGTGCGAACGGGCGGAGCGGTCGGGCTCGGCCACGAGGTTCGCCCGGCGACGGTCGGCCGCCTCCAGTGCCCGGTCGAACTCCTCGCGCACCTCGTCGGTCTGGGCGTCGGGGGCGATGACCACCTCGACGCCCGCCCGCATGGCGTGCTCCCAGAGCTTGGCCGACGGCTTGGTGACCAGCATCACGGTCACTTCAGGGTGATCGCGGTCGAGGTGGCGAGCGATCCGCAGCGCCGTCTCGACGGGCACGTCGGGGCCGAAGGCGATCACGTCGGGGGTCCCCGAGGTGAGGTCGATCACGACGTCGCTCGGGTCCCCGTACTGCTCGGGGTCGTCGGCGAAGCGCCGCACGTCGCCCGCGATCGGTCCGTCGTAAGCGTCCCGAACCCACTGCTCGAAGTGCGTGTCTCCGCTGGCGAGAACGATGCGGCTCATTGGTAGATCACCCCTCCGTGCTGGACCTGGGTGCCACCCTCGGGGGCGTCCTCGGGCTCGGCCGAGAGCCAGATCGAGCCGTGCTCGGCGGCGAAGACGACCTTCTCGACGTCGGGGGCCGACAGCGCCAGGGTGACGAGGAGGTTGCTGACGGGAACCTGCTGCTCCTCGTCGGCCGTGGTCGTCTGTTCCGTCACCTGCACGTTGGTGACGAGCACCTTGTGCAGGATCATGTGGGTCGTCTCGATGTCCTCGCCCGTGGCGTTCTCGCCGACCGGGACCATCGTGAACGACGCCGTGACGGCGACCGTGCTCCCGGGCGAGATCTTCCCGCCGACGGCGCGGTCGGCGCCGAGGGAGATGGTCACTTGCTGCATCCCGTCGGGCACGCCGGCCTGGCCGACCGCCTGGAGGTCGTCGGGCTCGACGAACCGGCCGGCGATCACCTGTTCACCGGGCACGAGGTCGACGGCGGCGACCATGTCCTCGAGGGCGGCGAGGCTGGTGATGGCGTCGGCGGAGCGAACCTTGGCCGGCACCCGCTCGACCGTGACCTTGCCTTCGAGGTCGGAGGCGGGGGTGCCCCGCTCGACCGCCTCGCCGACCACGAGCACGTCGACCGTGCGCTCGCCGGCAAGGGCCCGGTCCTCGGCGGAACCGACGTAGGCGACCAGCACGAGGGTCCCCACGGCGGCCAGCGCCACGGCTCCGAAGATTGCGACGAACCTGCGTCTCATTGGTGTTCCTTTCCGAAGGGGGAGGTCGGGGAGATCACTGCCGGGCCTGGGTCACTGGACGAGCCAGGCCGTCTGGGCGCCGAGGTTGGGGACCGACGGTCCGCCGCCTTCGGCGTCGACTTCGAAGAACTTCACGAACTGACCGGTGAGGCAGACCTGGTCGCTGCCCGCTCCGCCACCGCCGCCGGTGCCGCCGCCGCCACCACCGCCACCACCGCCGTTGCCCTTGCCGCCACCGGGAGCGGCGGCCGTCAGGAGGGTGGTGTTGTTGGGCACGCTGCACGTGGCGCCTTCCGTCCATCCGGGGTTGCCCTGGAGGAGCTGGAAGCCCGTGATGCGGAAGCCCGCGTACCCGATGATGCGGAACTCGGCGCGCTGCCCTTGGCCGGCCGTGTCGTCGAAGACCGGGATCATCACGTCCTCGACGAGCGAGAAGTCCGAGGGGTCGCAGACCAGCGGGGGAGAGGAGCCAGGGGCGGAGCCGACCCAGACCGCGCCGTTGCGCACGTCGGGTCGCGCCTCGCACCGATCGTTCACGTCGAGCCAGCCGAATCCGCCCGGCACGTCGGATCCCGACCCGCCCGGGTTGCACGGTTCGGTGTTGGCCCCGTCGTGGAACGTGAGGTTGAGGCTGGCCGAGGGGAGGTTGTCGGGGGTTCCGCCGGTGGCGTTGTCCCACTCGCATTTCGAGATGGTGAGCGGGATGGCGGGGCCCGAACCGAGCGGCCCGTACGTGGCGGTCGCCGACGCCCGCACGGTGTCGCCGTCCTTGCCGAAGATCTGAGCGAAGCGGTAGGCGACCTTCGATCCGCCGCCCGGCTCGGACGTGCTGGAGCCGACGGTGACCGTCCTGGCCCCGAGGTTCACGTCCACGCTGTCGACGGTGCTGGTGCCGTCGTTGGCGTTGGGGTCGACGAGCGACTCGGCCGTGCCGGTGGTGTCGCCGCACGTCCCGAGGGCGCAGTCCTTGGCCACGGCCAGGGCGGCGAAGTCGGCGCCGTTCTGAAGCTCTCGCTTCTCCTGGTAGAGAGCCCCCACGTCGATGACGAAGGCCGCCATGCCGAACACCACGACGAGGGAGACGGCGACGATGACGGCGGCGGCGCCCCGCTCGTCACGGGCGCGGGTCGCGTAGGGGGAGGGGATCAACCGCCGCATCGCATGGCTCCGGTGGCCGAGAGCGTCCAGGTCGCCGACCCGAACAGGGGGATGTCGTAGGTGAGGGGGTAGGTCGCCGTGACGGTGGCCTGGGTGCCCGACGTGCACGGAGAGCCCGAGGTGGTGACCGAGAGCTTCCCGGCGTCGAGGGAAGGAGCGGAGTCGATGACCTTCGTCACCGGGTCGCCGGCGGTGGGACCGATGGCGAGGACCCGGGCGCCGTCGCGCACGGCACCCTGGAGGGCGATCTTGGCGTTGTAGGCCCGCCCGAACTCGACGATGCCGAAGAGGAGGAGCACGAGGATCGGCAGGATGAGGGCGAACTCCACGGCCACCGCTCCTCGCTCGCCGTTGCGACGCTGTCGTCGGTGGCTCTC
The DNA here is from genome assembly GCA_035540775.1 of Acidimicrobiia bacterium. Taxonomy (GTDB): domain Bacteria; phylum Actinomycetota; class Acidimicrobiia; order IMCC26256; family JACPCJ01; genus DATLFW01. Next base: position 137 of record DATLFW010000293.1, on the reverse strand, counting down.
TCGGTGGTGCGGGTGTCGCATCGGATCCTCCGGGAGCCGTCTTCCGTGCTCTCCGGAGGATGCGGTCACGCCGCCGCCCCAGCATCGACAACATTGATGATTCGGTCCCGCCTCGTTCTTGGCCCTTTGTGCAGGGC
>DATLFW010000292.1:0-2035 GCA_035540775.1 Acidimicrobiia bacterium | reverse complement strand
CTCCCGGGCGGGTTGGCGTCAGCGGATCGACCCCTCGTACTCCGCGTTGCCGAAGGGGATGACCCTCCCGTCCTGGGTGACGACCCAGTAGCCGTCCGAGCCGCTGGCGACGAGGTCGACGACGGTCGAGTCGCCGACCGCCCCCTCGGCCGACCCGAGATCATCGGCCGTGCCGAACGCGAACACGCCGCCGTCGGCCGTGGCGATCCAGTAGCCGTCGCCGTCAGGCGTGGCGGCGATTGCCGCCGCCGGTGCCCCGGTGGCGTTCTCCCGTTGGGGGAGCGAGCCGCGGAAGTGAGCGTTCCCGAAACTGAAGACCCCTCCGACGCCGTCCAGGATCCAGTAGCCCCCGCCGTCAGGTGTGGGGGCGATGGCGAGCGCGGGCGCCTGCGGAGAGGAGCCGTCGTCCTGGCGCTCCGCGAGCGACCCGTGGAACGCCGCCTCGCCGAACGGGAAGACGTGCCCGCTGCGGTCGAGGATCCAGTAGCCCCCGTCGGCCGCCGCCAACGAGACGGCGGGCGCCGACGGCGTCGACCCGTCCGAGGGCCGCGACCCGTGGAACGCGGCGTCCCCGAAGCTGAAGACGCCGCCGGCCTCGTCCAACGCCCAGTACCCCGCCCCGGAAGTGGTGGCGACCAGGTCCGAGAGCCGCCCGACGTTGGCGCCGCCCTGCTCGATCCGCTCCGGGGAGCCGCGGTGCGTTGCGGCGCCGAAGGCCGCGATCGTCCCTGCCTCGGTGAGCAGCCGGTAGCCCGGTCCCGCAGTGGTGGGCGCTGCCGCCACCACCACCGGATCAGGCTCGGGGACGTGGTCGCCGGGAACGCGGAAGAGCTCGGTGACCCAGAGCGTGTCGCCGTCGACCACGACGCCGACGCCAAGTTCGACGTACTCGCCCAGCAGGACGTGGCGATGGGCGTCCGACTCCATGAATGCCTCGTGGATCGCCTCGGCCGTCCCTCCCGTGCCGACGTTCTCGCCCAGACGCTTCCAGTTCGGCACACCCTCGAAGTCGGAGTGGTGGAGCCGATCCTGGTCCCGCATCTCGCCGCTGTGGCGCCGTCCGTACCCCTGGAGTTCGGGGCTGACGTCGAGCGGTTCCAGGCCTCGGGTCACCCGCTCCTCGTTCACGAGGTCGACGAACTCGGACTCGACCTCGTGCGCCGAGGCCGCCGACGCCGGCGCAACGCGCGCCGTCGGCCAGAACGCCACCACGAGGAGGGCGGCGGCGAGCACGGCCACCCATCCGAGGTGGCGGGGAGACGAGAGGAGGCGCGCCATATTTGTCGGGTTCCCATCAACCGGGCCACCTACACCAATGGGAGGAGTCTTCCGGTGAAGGCGCTGCTCCGCGCGCTCGTACACTCCCGAGCCGTGGCCAACCCCGAACTCCTCGCCGCCAAACTGCGCGGATTGACACGCTCGGCCGGCGCAGAAGCGGTGGACCTCGTCGACGCGCCACTTCCCGGCGACGCCGTCGCCGGGATCGACGCCGACGGCCGGCACTGGGTCCTCGCCGAGGGCGAGTCGGCTTCGACGCTGGGCCCGCTGCTCTTGTGGCTGGCTCGGGCGAACGCGTGGGCGCGGTCGCACGTACTCGTTCCGGCCACCCAGGCACCGGGTGTCGCAGAGTCGCTCGCCGCCTTCCGGTTCGGTCCCTCGGTCTGGGCGACGGAGGGAGCGGTGGCAACGGCGGTGACGATGCCCGCACTCGACGAGGCGACGGCGGGCGTCGGGCCTCCCGTCACCTTCGACCGTCACCGTCTCTTCGACGGTCTCGCCGCCCCCGAAGCGAGCGCAGGGGAGGAACTGCTCGATCGGGTGCAACACACGTTTCCGCAGGTCGCCGTCGTGCCCGGACACGGCTGTGCCGTGCTCACGGTGGCGGGTCTCGAGGTCGCCCGCCTCGTCGTCGAGGAGGGGCAGGTGATGTTCGAGGTGGGCGTGGGAGCCATCGACCAGGACGCCCGGCGCCGGGTCGTCGGTCACCGCAACGTCGATGAGGCCACCCTCGCCGCCGACCTCGCCGACCTTGCCG
>DATLFW010000291.1:0-3271 GCA_035540775.1 Acidimicrobiia bacterium | reverse complement strand
CGACGACGAAGCGGCGCGCCCCGGCGGCGGCGATGTCTCCGACGGTGTCAGGGGCGACCCCGCCCGTCACGAAGAACGGGTGACGTGTCGTCTCGGCCGCGAACCGCACGTAGTCGAGGCCGGTGCCGGGGCGGCCTGGCTTCGTCGGAGTCGCGACGACCGGGCCGACGCTCACGTAGTCGACGGGTTCGCGCTCGGCCGCCTCCAACTCCTCGATGGCATGGGTCGACAGCCCGACGAGGGCGTCGGCGCCGAGGATGCGTCGGCACAGCGCGGGTGGTGCGTCGTCCTGGCCGACGTGGACGCCGTCGGCGCCGCACTCGAGTGCCAGATCGGGCCGATCGTTGAGGACGAACAGGGCGCCGTTGGCATGGGCGGCCTCGCGGGCGACGGCTGCCCGCTCGAGCAGCGGCCGGGCGTCGAGTGACTTGTCGCGTAGCTGCACGACGTCGACGCCCGCCGCGCAGACGGCGGAGACGAAATCGGCGAGGTCGTCGCGGTCGGCGGTGCAGAGGTAGAGGCGAGCCGAGGAGAGGCGTTCGCGAGGCGGGGCCGGGGGTGGCGTCATCGGCGCGGACCCTACCGGGTTGCCCCGGCCGGGCCCCGTCCGGCGGCGCTGGTACCCTCACGGCCCGTGAAGGCCCTTGTTCTCTCGGGTGGGGCGGGAACCCGGCTGCGGCCGATCACGCACACGAGCGCGAAGCAGCTCGTCCCGCTCGCCAACAAGCCGATCCTCTTCTACGGCCTCGAGGCCATCGCCGCGTGCGGGATCACGGAGGTCGGCATCGTGGTCGGCGACACGCACGCCGACATCGAGGCGGCGGTGGGTGACGGGTCGGCCTTCGGTCTCTCGGTCACCTATCTCCACCAGGACGCGCCGCTCGGCCTCGCGCACGCCGTCCGGATCGCCCGCGACTTCCTCGGCGACGACCCGTTCGTGATGTACCTCGGCGACAACTTCATCGTCGGCGGCATCACCGAGTTCGTCGATCAGTTCCGATCCGACGGGCCCGACGCCCTGGTGCTCCTGACCAAGGTCGAACACCCCGAGCAGTTCGGCGTGGGCGTCCTGACGCCGAACGGCGAGCTGGTTCGGTTGGTGGAGAAGCCCAAGGACCCGCCGAGCGATCTCGCCCTCGTCGGCGTGTACCTCTTCGAGCCCGCGATCCACGAAGCGGTCGCCGCCATCGAGCCGTCGTGGCGTGGCGAGCTGGAGATCACCGACGCCATCCAATGGCTCCTCGACCAGGGCCGCGACGTGCGAGCCCACGTCCTGAACCGTCCCTGGATCGACACCGGGAAGCGTCAGGACCTCCTGGAGGCGAACCGGATCGTCCTCGAGGGCATCTCGACGGAGACGCATGGAACCGTCGACGGCGAGTCCCGCATCACCGGTTCCGTCGTCGTGGGCGACGGTGCCGAGGTGGTGCGCAGCGTCGTGCGCGGCCCGGTCGTGATCGGTCCCGGTGCCCGGATCGTCGATTCCTACATCGGGCCGTACACCTCGATCGGCCCACACTGCGCCGTGACCGACGCCGAGCTGGAGCACTCCGTGGTGCTGGAGGACGCCCGGATCGAGAGCGTGCGCCGCATCGACGAGAGCCTGATCGGCCGGCACGCCGTGGTGTGCAAGGGCGGGGAGCGAGGGGCGAAGGTCTACCGCTTCCACCTCGGCGACGACTCCGAAGTCGAGGTGCCCTAACTCCGTTCCTGGCCTCCGCAGCGGCGTATCGCCCTGCACAAAGGGCCAAGAACGGGTTGGGGGTCAGCGCCAGGAGTCGAGGACGGCGGTGAGGGTGGCGTCGAGGTCGTACGCCGGCTCCCAGCCGGTGTCGCGGCGCAGCTTCGAGTTGTCGCCGACGAGCACGGGCACTTCGACCGGTCGGACCAGTTCGGGGTCGGGGACCACCTCGACCTCGGTCTCGGCCAGCGCGAGGAGCCGGTCGAGGATGTCGTGTACCGAGCGTCCGCGCCCGCTGCTGACGTTGTAGGCCTCTCCAGGCGTCCCGCGTTCGACCAGAAGCCGGTACGCGCGCACGACGTCGCGCACGTCCGAGAAATCCCGTACCGGTTCGAGGGATCCCACCTTCAGTTCCTTTACCCCGCCGGCGCTCGCCTCCACGACGCGACGGGCGAAGGCGGACACGACGAAGCGGTCCGACTGTCCCGGTCCGGTGTGGTTGAACGACCGCGTTCGGAGCGTCGCCAGGCCGCGGCCGAGGAAGGCCTGGAGGGCGAGATAGTCGGCCGCCACCTTGCTCGCACCGTACGGCGTCATGGGCCTCAGCGGTGCGTCCTCGGTGAGCGGTGTCTCGGCCGGGTCGACCTTCCCGTACTCGTCGGCGCTTCCGACGACCAGCACTCGCTCGACCCCCGCCTCCTCGGCCGCCCGCAGGACGTTGAGTGTGCCCTCGGCGTTGACCCGGAGAAATCGCTGGGGATCGCTCCACGACTCCCCGACGTGACTGAGGGCGGCGAGGTGGTACACGGCGTCCGGCCGCTCGTCGCCGATCCGCTCCCGGACGGCGGCGGCGTCGGTGACGTCGACTCCGTCGCCGTCGTGTCCAGGCGCGATGACGTCGTCACCCTCGTCACCGAGGTGGGCGACGAGGTGCGTTCCGACGAACCCGGAGGCTCCAGTGACGAAGGCCTTCACGAGGCGACTCCCTTGACGGCGGCGGCGTAGGCATCGAGGTGGGCGCGGGCGCACAACCCCCAGGAGTATCGAGCCGCGACCCTCGGTCCGGCCTCTCGCAGACCCCGGGCGAGCTTGTCGCTCGTGACGACCCGGCGGATCGCCTCCGCCAGCCCCGGTTCGTCGCCGGGCGTGACGAGGACGGCGGCGTCGCCCGCCACCTCCTCCATCGGAGTCCCCGAGGTGGTGACGAGGGGAGCGCCGCACGCGAGCGCCTCGAGGGCGGGGAGGCCGAATCCCTCGGCCCACGACGGATACACCACGGCTGCCGCCTGCCGGTACAGCGACGGGAGGAGTTCGACGTCGACGTAGCCGAGCGAGACGATGCGATCGCGGTGACGCGAGCGGGTGACGGCCGAGCGGATGTCGCCGATCGCCCATCCCGGCCGACCGGCGAGCACCAACTGGAGGTCGGTGAGTTCGCCCCCGATGCGGTTGAAGGCGCCGATCAGCCCGGGCACGTTCTTGCGGGGTTCGAGCGTGCCGACGAAGGCGAGGTACGGCGGGCGAACCCCGACGGCGGCGAGGGCCTCGAGGTCGGCCGCCGCCGTCTCGTCACGAGCCGAGGGCCGGAAC
>DATLFW010000290.1:0-6712 GCA_035540775.1 Acidimicrobiia bacterium | reverse complement strand
GATCAGCGCCCAGGGCGGGAAGGGCTATTGGGTGGCCGACGTGACGGGAGGCGTGTTCGCGTTCGGCGAAGCGAAGTTCCTCGGTTCGATCCCGGGCCTGCGCGCAGCCGGGCACGCCGTCGGTCCCGCTCGCATCGTCGCCATGGCCGCCACGCCGTCCGGCCACGGCTACTGGCTCGCCGACGACCAGGGCGGAATCTTCGCCTTCGGCGATGCCCCGTATCTCGGCTCTCTCCCCGGATTGCGCAACGCAGGCCACGCCATCGGTCAAGCGAACGTGGTGGCCATGGCTGCGACCCCGTCGGGTGACGGTTATTGGCTCCTCGACGACCAGGGCGGGCTCTTCACCTTCGGAGACGCCACCTTCTTGGGGTCGCTCCCGGGTCTTCGGGCCGCCGGGCACGCCATCGGATGGGCCCCGGTCGTCGCCATGGCACCGACGGCGACCGGCGACGGGTACTGGCTCGTCGACGAACGCGGCGGCGTCTTCACCTTCGGAGATGCCCGTTTCTCGGGCAGCGACGCCGAGGCAGGGTGGGGCACGACGGCCATTGCTTCCCGTCCGGGAGGCGGGTACTGGCTTGCCAAGCGCCTCGACTTCGCCACGTTCCCTGCCGTCCCCGCCGGTTCGGGAACCGGTCGGCGCATCGTCTACTCGAATTCCGCCCAGAGGGTGTGGCTCGTCGAAACAGGTGAGTCGGTCGTCGGATCGTGGCCAGTCTCCGGACGCCGGGGCGTCCCCTCCCCGGGGCACTACCGGGTCTTCTCGAAGTCGCGGGTGTCGTCGTCGGGCAACCTGCGTCTCGACTACATGACGCGCTTCGCCCACGGACAGACCCTCGCCATCGGCTTCCACGGCATCCCGATCGATCCCTCGGGCCGGCCGATCCAGTCGGAGAGCGAACTCGGCGAGTACCGCAGTGCGGGGTGCGTGCGCCAACGCCTGTCCGACGCCGCTCGGCTCTACGAGTGGGCGCCGGTCGGCACGCTGGTCGTCGTCCTGCCCTAGGCCGAAGGCTCCGTGACCTCGGGGCGCCAGACCGGACGGAGATCCCGCGCCGCTCGCACCTCGTCGACCCGACCCACGGGTGTCGATACGGGTGCCGCCTGGGCGCGAGCGCCGTCGTCCGCCGCCGCTTCCTCCACGACGGTTCGCAACGCCTGGGCCATGGCCTCGACCGTCTGGGGGCTCTCGGTCTCGGTCGGCTCGACCATGAGCGCCTCGTCGACGATCAGCGGGAAGTACATCGTCGGCGGGTGGAAGCCTTCTTCGATAAAGCGCTTGGCGAGGTCGAGCGCCTTGACTCGATGCCTCCGCCGAAGTCCGGCCGCCGAGGCGACGAACTCGTGCATGCACGGGTCGTCGTAGGGGAAGTCGAAGACCCCCCGCACCCGCTCCTTCAGGTAACGAGCGTTCAGCACCGCCCCGTCGGCCACCCGCCGCAGCCCCTCGCCGCCGTATCCGAGGATGTATGCGTACGCCCGGGCCAGGACCATGGCGTTGCCGTGCCAAAGGTGGATCCGGCCGATCGAGCGCTCCGGCGTGACCCACTCGTAGCGGTCGGTCTCGCCGTCGTAGGCCGCCAGCGGGCCAGGGAGGAACGGGGCGAGCCGCTCGGTCACGGCGACCGGTCCCGCACCCGGCCCACCGCCGCCGTGAGGCGTGGCAAACGTCTTGTGCAGGTTCATGTGGACGATGTCGAATCCCATGTCGCCCGGGCGCACCACGCCGAGGATGGCGTTGAGGTTGGCGCCGTCGTAGTAGAGGAGCCCACCCACCTCGTGCACGGCGGCGGCAATCTCCTCGATCTGCACCTCGAACAACCCGAGGGTGTTCGGATTGGTGAGCATCAGCCCGGCAACGTCGTCGTCGAGCAATTCGCGGAGACGGTCGACGTCGACGAGCCCCCGGCCGTTCGAGGGCACCTCCACGGCCTGGTAGCCGCCGAGGGTCACCGACGCCGGGTTGGTGCCGTGAGCGCTGTCCGGGATCAGGACCTTGCTGCGCTGCCGTCCCTGAGCCTCGTGCCAGGCGCGCATCAGCAGGAGCCCGGTCAGTTCACCGGCGGCACCCGCCGCCGGCTGGAGGGTCGCGGCTGCCATGCCCGTGACCGCGCACAGCGCCTCGCTCAGGCCGTGGAGCAGCGCCAGCCACCCCTGCACCTGGGCCGCCGGCTGGGCGGGATGGCACCCCGTGAGCCCGGGCAAGGCGGCGACAGCATCGCAGAGCTTCGGGTTGTACTTCATGGTGCATGAGCCGAGGGGGTAGGCCCCGAGGTCGACGGAGTAGTTCCGATGACTCATGCGGGTGGCGTGGGCGACGAGGTCGCGCTCGGACACCTCGGGCAGCGCCGGGGGCTCCGGTGCCAGGTGCTCCGCAGGGACGAGATCGGCGGCGTCCCACTCGTCGATGCCCGTCTCGCGGAACGACCAGGCTCGACGGCCGGGCGACGACAGTTCGAAGACGGTCGGCTCGGCTTCACGCCCGGCGAGGGGAGCCGACGCCGCCTGACCGCCGCCGGGGCCGGTGAGGATCTCGGGAACCTGTTGGGTCATCAGGCGACCACCTTCTCGAGGGCGGCGGCGAAACCGTCGATGTCGGCACGGGTGCGAGTTTCGGTCACGGTCACGAGGAAAGCGTCGCCGAGCTCGGGATAGTCGCCCGAGAGGTCGATCCCGCCCAGGAACCCTTCCTCGGAGAGGCGTTCGAGAGCGGTGGCCGCGGGGATCGGCAAACGGAACGCCTGCTCGTAGAGCGTGGGTGCCAAGCAGGCGGGTTCGACGCCGGGAATTCGCACCAGTTGCTCCCGGGCATACCGAGCGCCGCGTGCACACCGCACGGCCAGCTCCCGCAGCCCTTCCGGGCCGAGCCACGCCATGTGGAAGGCGGCCGCGATGGCAATCACGGTCTGGTTCGTGCAGACGTTCGACGACGCCTTCTCCCGCCGGATGTGTTGCTCGCGCGTCGAGAGGGTCAGGACGTACGCGCGTCGCCCTTCGGTGTCGACGGTTTCACCCACCAGGCGTCCCGGGAGCCACCGGCGCACGTAGGCCCCCTCCTTGCACGCGAAGAGCCCCACGTAGGGGCCGCCGAACCCGAGCGGGTTTCCGAAGGGCTGCCCCTCCCCCACCGCCACGTGTGCTCCCTGCTGGCCGACGGGATTGAGGACGCCGGCCGCCACCGGATCCGCGTACGCGACCAGCAGGGCGCCGGCCGCCTCGGCTCGGGCCGCCGCACCCGCGACGTCTTCCAGGCACCCCAGGTAGTTCGGTTGGGCGACGAGGAGCGCGCCCGCCTCAGCCAGGTCGTCGGGCCAGGCGGTCGTGCCGTCGACGAGAGGGGCGATCCGCACGTCGAGACCCGAACCGGCGGCGAAGGTGTGGATGACCGCACGGACGTGCGGGTGGATTCCTGCCGACACCCAGACGGTCGAGCGACCGGTGGCGGCGGCGGCGAGGTTCAAGCCCTCGACGGCGGCGGAAGCACCGTCGTAGAGCGACGCGTTGGCGATGTCCATGCCGGTCACCGAACACAACATGGTCTGGTACTCGAAGAGGGCCTGGAGGACGCCCTGGGCAAGTTCGGGCTGGTACGGCGTGTACGACGTCAGGAACTCGCTGCGGCCCGCCATGGCGCGTACGGCGGCCGGGAGCTCGTGGTCGTAGGCCCCTCCGCCGGCGAAGCAGACGAGGTCACCCGCGGCGGGATGGTTGCGGTGGGCGAGGTCCTCGAAGAACGCCATCACGTCGGACTCCGAACGCCCCGACTCGAGATCGAGCCCGCCGGCCACGCGCAGGCTCGCCGGGATGTGGGCGTAGAGGTCGTCGAGATCGTCGAGGCCGAGGAACGCCAGCATGGCGTCGATCTCGGCCGGCGTGTGCGGCACGTAGTCAGGCACGCGTGCTCCTAAGTCTCTCGAACGCGGTGCACGAACGGGAGATCGCTCACGGTGGCGGACACCGTGCGACCCCGCACGTCGATCTCCGCCGGGGTTGCGGGGTCGAGGTCCGGAGGGAGGAGGGCGAGGCCAATCCCCCGCTCCAATGTGGGCGAGAAGTTCCCGCTCGTCACCTCTCCGACCGGCTTGCCGTCGACCATCACCGTGCACCCCTGGCGGGGGATTTGGCGCCCCTCGGCGATGACGCCGGTGAGCAGGCGCTCGACACCACGCTCGCGTTCGGCCTCGAGCGCCGCCCGGCCGCGGAAGTCGCCCTTCTCCCATCCGACGACCCAACCGAGCCCGGCCTGGAGCGGCGTGATCCCAGGGCCGAGTTCGTGCCCGTGCAACGGATAACCCATCTCGAGGCGCAGCGTGTCGCGGGCGCCGAGACCGGCAGGGGTGGCCCCAGCCGCAAGGAGCGCGTCCCATACGTCGGCGGCCGCCTCGTTCGGGACGTGGAGTTCGACGCCGTCCTCTCCGGTGTATCCGGTGCCGCCGACGACGATCTGGTGACCGCCGAACTCCGTGGAGGCGACATGGAAGCGGGAGACCGAGGCCGCCTCCGGCACGACGGACCCGAGCACGGTGCGGGCGTTGGGGCCTTGCACGGCGAGGAGGGTCCGCTCGCCCGTCACGTCGCGGACCTCGCCGCCCGCTCCCACTGCCCCGCGCATCGCATCGAGGGCGGGCCCCGTGTTGGACGCGTTCGGGATGACGAGGAAGTCCTCGTCGTCGAGCCACCACACGATGATGTCGTCGACGACGTGGGCATCGTCGGGATCGAGGAGGTGCGTGTACTGGGCCCGTCCGGGAGCGACTCGCCGCAGGTCGTTCGTGAAGAGCCCCTGGAGGGCGTCGAACGCGTCGTCTCCCCGCACGACGACCGACCCGAGGTGGGACACGTCGAAAACGACGGCGTCGGAACGGCACCGGCGGTGCTCTTCGAGCACTCCCTCGTACTGGATGGGCATGTCCCAACCGCCGAACGGCACCATCCGGGCACCGAGGGCGCGGTGCTGGCCGTCGAGGGGTGAGCGTCGATCCGGCATCGCGGCGAGCCTAACCCTGGCGCGGCCCCCCGCCGTGAACGGTCGCGGCCGCCTCGATCAGCCCGCCGACCGCCGCTCCTCCGTGATGCCGACGTCCAGATCGAGGCGGAGTTCGGCGACGTCGCCGGCACCCGAATCCCCGCCGTCGTCCCCGTCGTCGACGTGCTGGCTCGGTGGTTCCAGGCCGTACTTGACGAGCAAGCGGAAGTAGTCGCGCTGGTACAGCACCTTGACCTTCACCTCGGGATACGACTCCCGGAGCTTGCGCACCTTGCGGTTCTTCTTGGTGACGAGCTTCTGGTTGAGCGTCGTGATCTCGATGTAGAGGTCGTAGGCCGGAAGGTAGAAGTCGGGAGAGAACGCCTCGACTGGATTTCCGGCGCGGTCGGTGGCGAGCGTGAAGGTGCGCGGCTCGTACTCCCACTCGATCCCGTAGAAGTCGAGGAGCTTGGCGAACTGCCGCTCCGAGTTGTGGGCGAAGCGGACGCGCTCGTGGGGCAGAGTCTCGTCGTCGCGGGCGGCGTCACCCATCGGATCGCCTCGGGCCCCCACGGCTCATCCCGAGGCTGACCTCGCCGACCCTGCGCCTGCCCCGTCCGTTTCGTCCTGGCGAACCGGACGCAGCTCCGTGATCCGTGCCTGCAGTTCTTCGGTCACGCCTGCCAGCGGGACGATGTTGAGCACGCCCTGCCCACGGCGGACGAGGTCGACCATCTCGGCGTCGGTCCGGGCGAGCACCGAGTTGGATCCGTCGATCACGAGGCTGGCCGAGGCGAGGTCGCCGCCTTGCTCGCGCAGGTACTCGATGGCCCGTCGAGCCTGGCGGAGGGCCACGCCACCGTCGAGGAGGCTCTTGATCACCTTCACCTCGACGAGGTCGCGGTAGGAGTAGAGACGCTGAGTGCCGCTCCCCCGGGCCTCCGCAATCGAGGGGCTGATCAGGCCGGTGCGGGTCCAGTAGTCGAGCTGCCGGTAGGAGATCCCGGCGATCTTGCACACCTCGGGGCCCCGGAAACCGGGCTCCCCCGCCGTCTCTGCGTCCAAGGCGAGCTGCACGTCGACCGCTCCTTTGCGCTGCGTGGATCCTGGGGAAGCGCACCGGACGGTGGTCCGGCACCCGGGACGGGTCACCACGAAGGCGCCCGTCTCGCGAACTCACATCGGCGTAGTTACCGCCGTGTGACGACGCTACTCCCTGGTCGCGCGAGCGTCAACGGTCGACGGGTCGCTCGCCGTCCGGCCGGCCGCGACGTAGGCCCGCAGCCGCTGGAGCTGGTCGTCCGTCCCGATGGCGATGATCGTCATGCCGGGCCCGAGGAGCGTGTCGGGGCCCGGGTTGGTGACGAAGTGTTCGGCCCCGTCGCGAAGCGCCAGGACGAGGGCGCCCGTCTGGTCGCGGATGTGGGCGTCCCGGATCGAACAGCCGGCGAGGGCCGCCTGCGCGGGGACCTCGATCTCCTCCAGCCGGTACGCCACCTCGCCGGCGCCGTGGACGACCACGTCGAGGAACTCGGAGACGGCCGGTTGGAGGGCGAAGGCCGCCATTCGCCGTCCCCCGATCTCCTGCGGATTGATCACCCGGTCCGCCCCCGCCAGTTGCAGCTTCGCCTCGCTCGACTCCGACCGAGCCCGGGCGACGATGTGCAGGTCGGCCCGGGCGGCGCGGCCCGAGAGCACGACGTAGAGGTTGTCGGCATCGGTCGGGAGGGCAGAGACCAGCAC
>DATLFW010000289.1:0-2238 GCA_035540775.1 Acidimicrobiia bacterium | reverse complement strand
TCCTCATGGAGGGTGACGACTACATCGGCCACGCCGTCAACCTCGCTGCCCGTCTCGGCCAGGCCGCTCAGCCGCACGAGATCCTCGCCACCCCCGAGATGGCGGCGGCGGCACCGCCGTGGGTGCGCCAGGCATCGCTCGATCCGATCACGCTCGCCGGGTTCCGCGACCCGGTGAAGGTCGTCAACCTCGAGTGGGGCGACCACCGTGGCGAGACCGTCCAGGACCCGGTGTGCTCGATGGACATCCCGGCCGATGCCGTCGTCGAGACGCGCATCGGCCCCGACGGCGAGACGGTCTCGTTCTGCTCGGCGTCGTGCGCCGAGGTCTGGGACGACGCTCAGGCGCACTGACCGGCACGACGACCGGCAGACGACGACCGCACACGACCACACACGACCACACACGACAAGGGAGGCGTCATGGAGACGCTCAAGCTCGACCGCGACGGCGATGTCGCCTGGCTGCGCCTCAATCGCCCCGACAAGTTGAACGCCATGAGCACCCAGCTGTGGGACGAGCTGCGTGAGCTGGGCGAGAAGATGGTCGACGACGCCACCCTCCGGTGCCTCGTCGTCATCGGCGAGGGCCGCGCCTTCTCGGCCGGGATCGACACTTCGACCTTCACCGGCGGGGGAGGCCTCGAACCCGGTGCGTCCGAGCACGAGGATCCGGTCGTCGGGGCCGTCCTGCGCACGCAGCGGGCGTTCACCTGGCTCGAGGACGCCCCCTACCCGACGGTGGCGGCCGTCCGTGGCTATGCCCTCGGCGCCGGGCTCCAACTCGCCATGGCGTGCGACCTGCGCATCATGGCCCGCGGCACCAAGCTCGGCGTCTTCGAGCAGAAGTACGGCATCATGCCCGACCTCGGTGGTACCCACTGGCTCCCGCGCCTCGTCGGGACGGCGAAGGCCAAGGAGCTGACCTGGACGGTCGCCGAGTTCGACGCCGACGAGGCGTACCGCATCGGCCTGTGCGAACGGCTTGTCGAGAGCGACGAACTCGAAACGGTGGCCGCCGAGCTGGCGGCCACCATCGCCGCCCAGCCGCCGCTCGCCGTTCGGGGGGCGAAGCGGGCCATCAACCTCGCCCTCGGCAGCGATCGCGACACGGTGCTTCGCGTGACGGCCGAGGACCAGGCGGCGTGCCTTCGCAGCAACGACTTCTCCGAAGCCATCGGCGCCTTCGTCGAGGGACGGGCGCCCAACTACACCGGGACCTGAGCGCTCCCCTCACACTCCCAACATCGAGGGGAGCGGCGTGAGGTCGGTCACCCGCGGGAACGGCCAGCCAGCGGCGCCGAGGCGGTCCTCCCGGTCGACGAGCACCGCCCGCATTCCCATCACCTCCGACGCCACGGCATCGAACTCGGGATGATCGCCGACGAACCAGCACGCCTCCGCCTCGACCCCGAGCCCGTCGAGCGCCACCTGGAACGCCGCCGGGTCGGGCTTCTCCACGCCGTGGGCGAAGGCCGGGACGGCGACGTCGACGAGTCCGTCGAGGCCGATGTGTTCGAGCACCGGGTGGAGATCGAAGTCGGAGTTCGACACGAGGCCGAGCCGGACGCCGGCACCGGCCAAGCGGTCGAGCACCGGGCGCACGTCGGGGTAGGCCCGGTACGACGCCGGTGCGTGGAAGACCGCCTGGAGGTGGGCGACCACCGGCGACGGATCGTCGTCGAGGCCGAGCACGTCGTAGAGCCCCTCGTAGAGGCGGTGGAACATCACGTCCGGCCGGCACGGCCAGACACCCTCTCGGCGCAAGCGGGGTACGTGCACCTCGAACGCCTCGGCGAACGCCATCCGCAGCCGCTCGACGGGAACGCCGATGGCGGCCGCCACCGTGTGGTCGGTGCCGCCGACCAATTCGGCGAGCGTGTCGTGGAAGTCGAACAGCACGGCGTGCGGCGCGGGAGCCATGGGCCGACGAGTATGCGTCACCGAGCGCGTGCCCGCCTACCCTGTCGGCGCATGGAGGCCTTCGTCGTCCGCCCCGGCCGTCCCCTCGAGGGAACGGTCCGGATCTCGGGCATGACCAAGAACGCGGGGCTGAAGCAGATGGCGGCCGCCCTGCTCGCGCCCGGGACGACCGTGCTGCGCAACATGACCCCGGTCGGCGATCTGCCCATCATGGTCGAGCTGTTTCGCGAGATGGGTGCCGTTGTCGAACAGCCCGAGCCCGACGTCGTGACGGTCGACACCACCGGCGACCTCGACCCCGTCGCACCCTACGAAC
>DATLFW010000288.1:0-2267 GCA_035540775.1 Acidimicrobiia bacterium | reverse complement strand
GGGCACCCTCGTCGCCGGTGGCGGTGGTGCCCGGCACGACGACCTCCGGAGGCGCAATCGCCTGACCACGCTCGGCCGGCCGGGTTCCGAAACCGAGTTCCGGCGACCAGGAGACGACGCCCTCGTAGCGGACGTTGCCGTTGGGAGACGTCGCCCGGACCCACCCACTCGTCATGTCGTCCTCGTTGCCCGCCCAGTGCTCCCACGGGAGGCGCTGCGCCCGCCCGTCGTCGTCGACGAGGAGTTCGTCCTTCGTGTAGATGGCGTCGGCCCGGTTCGTGAACGAAAACTCGAACAGCTTCGTTTCGGTGATCGCCTCCGTCGGGCACGCCTCCACACAGAGGTCGCAGTGGATGCAGCGCAGGTAGTTGATCTCGTAGATGAAGCCGTAGCGCTCCCCCGGCGACACCGGATCGTCGGCCGGGTTGTCGGCGCCCCGAACGTAGATGCACCGCGCCGGGCAGACGCCCGCACACAGCTCGCACCCGATGCACTTCTCCATGCCGTCCGGGTAGCGGTTGAGCACGTGGCGCCCGTGGAAGCGGGGAGGCTTCGGGCGCTTCACCTCCGGATACTCGGTGGTGACCCGCCTGCCCCACATCTGTCGCAGCGTGACGAGGAACCCGCTGAGGCTGGCCATGACTAGCGCACCTCCTCCGGTTCTTCCTGAACGCCCTTCACGACCGGCTCCCGGTCAGGCCAGGCGAGCCGCAGGAACACCGCGCCGAGCAGCGCCACGGCGACGACGCCGACGTATGCCCAGATCGGCCAGCCTTCGTTCCGCGCCTGGGTGAACACGGCCACGATGACGAGCCATCCGAGGGCGCCGGGGATCAGGTACCGCCAGCCGAGGTTCATGAGCTGGTCGTAGCGCAGGCGCGGGAGCGTCGCCCGCAGCCAGATGTAGAGGAAGATGAAGATCGAGACCTTGAGCAAGAACCAGATCGGCGGCCAGATGGCGGGCAGCACGTCGATCTCGGGGCCGGCCGGCCCGCCGAGGAACAGCGTGACGGCGATGGCCGACATCGTCACCATGTTCATGTACTCGGCGAGGAAGAAGATCGCGAAGCGCACGCCGGTGTACTCCGTGTGGAAGCCGCCGACGATCTCCTGCTCGGCCTCGACGAGGTCGAAGGGCGCCCGGTTCGTCTCGGCGATCATCGCGATGACGAAGATCACGAAGCTGACCGGCGTGGCGATGAAGAACCACTCCCCGAGGGTGCCGATGCCGTCCCACGGACCCTGCTCCAGCACCATCCCGCGGGTGGAGAGCGTGCCGCCCTGGAGGACGGCGCCGAGGATCGCCAGGCCGATGGCCGCCTCGTAACTGATCATCTGGGCCGTCGCCCGCACGCCGCCGAGCAGCGGGTACTTGGACCCCGACGACCAGCCCGCGAGGGTGATGCCGTAGACGCCGATGCCCGACATGGCGAGCACGAAGAGCACGCCGATCGGGATCTCCACGAGCTGCAGGTAGGTCTCGCGCCCGGCGATCGTGATCGTCCCGCCGAAGGGGATCACGCTGAAGGCGAGGAATGCCGGCAGCAGCGAGAGGTAGGGCGCCAGGCGGAAGATCGGCTTGTCGGCCGAGTCGGGGATCGACTGCTCCTTGAAGAAGAGCTTCACCCCGTCGGCGAGGCTCTGGAGGATCCCCCACGGGCCGGCCCGGTTCGGCCCGATCCGGTTCTGCATGTCGGCGACGACCTTGCGCTCGATCCAGATGAGCAACAGGACGGTCAGCAACAGCAGGACGAAGACGAAGACGGCCTTCCCGATGATGATGGCGACGTCGACGCCGTCGACGCCGTCGACGAAGAGCGGATCGGTGAGGATCACTGGAGCGTCTCCACTCGCACGTCGGTGACGGTGTCGGCGGCGTCGATGAGATCGGCGGCGTTGTGCCCGGGCTGGTTGAACGCGAGCCAGGCGACGCCCTTCGGCACGCCGGGGTCGGCCGTGACGGGCAGCACCACCGAACCGCGCGCCGAGGTGACCTTCACCTTCTCGTCTGCCGTGACGCCCAGCGCCTCGTAGTTCTGGGGGCTCACGTGGAGGACGGCGGGCGGCGCCAGCGGCGCCGTGAACGGCGACTTCTGCACCATCAATCCGGCGTCGTAGAGCTTGCGGCCGGCGACGACGCGGAGGGCGTAGGAGTCCTGCTGGGGGATCTCGACGGATTCCGCCGTGGGATCCCAGGTGAGGACCGACGGTCGGGCGGGGCCGGCAGGTTCGGGCTCGGTCGCCGCCTCCACCTCGCCGGCAGCGTC
>DATLFW010000287.1:0-5300 GCA_035540775.1 Acidimicrobiia bacterium | reverse complement strand
GTGAGGAGCACCACTCGGGTGCCGTTCTCGCCCAGGATCCGGATCCCTCGTTCCATCCGGTCGAGCAGGTAGCGCTCGTAGCGTGCCGAGCCGACGACGAGATCTCCGTCCGGCGTCCGGTGGTCGAGCACTTCCCACGCGCCGAGCAGCACGACGGCGACGTCGGGAGCGAACTCTTCGATCCCCCGGCGCCACCGTGATTCCCATTCCTGGCAGGCGGGATCCTCGAGGAGGACCGGGCGCCCGCCGTTCAACGGCCGCCCGGCAACCACGCCGCATCCGAGGTGGGTGCTCCGGTAGTCGACGGTGACGTACGAGTCGAGCACGGGGGAAGGCATGGCGTCGGCGAGCGTGAAGGCCACCGAGTCCCCGGCGACGAGCACCCGCACCGGTTGCGTGGGCGGTGGGGGCAGCGCCGCCGGTGTGAGGACGCTCGGAACGTGGTGCGACCCGGCCGTGGTGCGGGCCCGCTCGGGTGCGGGAGCGGCGGCCGCGGCGAGCGCCGGTGCTCCCGGTGAGTCCGGTCGGGGGAAGGACGAAGCGGCGACGACGACGGCGAGGGCAACGGTGGTGGCCCCGACGCTGACGGCCAGGGGGCGCACCCGGATCTCCGGTCGCCACCCTCGCCGGACGGGGTCTTCCACGAGCCGGTACGACAGGGTGGCGACGGCGAGCGTGGCAGCGATGCGCACACCGAACAGGGCGGGACCGTCGACGCCGACCCGATCGGCCGAAAGCCAGAGGAACAAGGGCCAGTGCCACAGGTACACCCCGTACGAGATGCGCCCGAGGGCGCGCAGCGGGGCGGTCCCGAGGATGCGGCCGAGGACGGGACTCCCCGGTTGCACGGCTGCCGCAACCGCGACGGCGGCCGCGAACGACCAGACGGCGAAGCCGCCACGGTAGAGCGACGCGTCGGTCTCGCCCACGTTCGTCGCCGCCCAGGCGAGCGCGCCGACGGCGACCAGGCCAGCGACCTCCAGGGAGACGAGGCGGCGGGTCGGGGTCGTCGCGTCGACGCCTCGCCCGTGGAGAACGAAGGCGAGGGCAGCGCCGACGAGGAGCCCCTGCGCGCGCGTGTCGGTGCCGTAGTACACGCGGGATGGATCGGTCCCCGGGTTGAAGAGGGCGGCCATGAGCACCGCCGACCCTGCAGCACCGACGGCGCACGCACCGAGTGGGAGCCCCGGCCGTCGCAGGCGGCGGGCGGTCCAGAGGAGGCCCGTCAGGACGATCGGCCACAGCACGTACCACTGCTCCTCGATCCCGAGCGACCAGGCGTGGCGGAGCGGCGACGGTTCCTCGAGGAGGGCGAAGTACGAGTGGTCGCCGACGACAAGGCGCCAGTTGGCGACGTAGCCGAGCGTGGCAAGAGCGTCGCCGCGCCACGCGCGCGCCGTCGCCGCCGAGGCCGCGAGGGTGGTGAGCACCACGGCCACCAAGACGAGCACCAGCGCCGGGAGCAGGCGGCAAGCCCGCCGCGCCCAGAACGTTCTCAGATCGAGGCGGCCCGTCGTCCGCCACTCCGCGAGCAGCAACGACGTGATGAGGAACCCGCTCAGGACGAAGAAGACGTCGACGCCGAGGAAGCCCCCGGGAAGGTCGTCGACACCGCCGTGGTACGCGAGGACGGCCAGAACCGCCAGGGCTCGGAGGCCGTCGAGGGCGGGACGGTAGGGAAGTCGCACGGCTTCGATCCAGACGGCGTCGGGGACGTCATCGTCCACTTCGCACCGGCTTGCGTCCACGTGCGTCCAGACGCGCCGTGAAGAGACGTCCCGAATGCCCTTTCGGCTCCGCCTGCGCCGAGCGGCGCCGCGGCTCTCGCAGGTGTCAGCGGGGGAGGTGCAACGGACGGAACCGGGCTCCGTACCGAACCCGCCCGCTCGTGAGGTCGGCGAGGTCGGGGGTGTTGACGTTGTAGGCGAGGACCGGGGTGCCTGTGGGGCCACCATTGTGGACCGAGGCCATGTAGGTCCACCCGCCGTCCGACGGCGCCGGTGCCACGGTCCCAAGTGCGGTCCAAGGGCCCTCGGGGCGGTCGGCCACCCAGGCCAGCACGTCGGAGCCGAGCATCTCGTGATCCTTGGCGACGGCGAGGAGCCGGCCGTCGGGGAGCGCGGAGACGGCCACGTTGTTGAAGCGGCCGTACTCGATGACCGGAACGGCGTCGTCCAAGGCGTCCCACTCCCACTGCCCGCCGGTCCAGAACTGCCAGCGCTGGGCGACGTCGTCGGCGGTGGTCCGGGCGACGTACGTGCCAGGCCCGCCGTGCGTCCAGGCGAACAGGTAGGTCCAGCTGCCGGACTCCACCACGCTCGACCCCCAGGTGCGGTCGGGGTCGTCGTACGGCGACGGTACGAGCGACGCCAGGCGGAGATCGGGGAGCGTCAACGTCGCGATCTGCATCCCAGCCGGGCGGAACGACAGCGGTCCCCCGCCCGTCGTGGCGAGGTCGTGGAGGAACACGGTGACGTCGCGATCGTGCGCCCATCCGTCACCTGGCCAGAGGTGGTGACCGGCGTCGGGAGCGGTGATCCACCCCTGCCGTCCGTGTCGAGGCGCGAGGTCGACGCACCCGTCGCCTTCGACCAGGGCCGAATTGCGATCCATCCGCCATCCCGGCGCCATGGCGCCCGTGGTGTCCAGGGAGCCGAAGAACGTGTCGCCGAACATCCAGAGGCGGCGGCCGTCGGGCAGGTCGACGGAGTTCGTCAGGTCTCCCGCCAGCCACCCGTCCGGCGCCGCCGCCACGACGTGCTCGGCGGCAGCGACGGGATCGGCCGGAAGGCTCGGGCAAGAGAGGGGAGTGGGGGTCGTCTCGGCGCTCGTCGCCGGGCGCGGAGCCGACGCCGGTTCGCCGGCGAGCGCCGGCTCCGACCGCGTGGCCCAGGCGAGGCCACCGAGCGCGCTGGCACCGATCAGGACGCCACCGACGAATCCGACCAACCAGGTCGAAACTCGCCGGAGCGAAGGCGCGGAAGGGGAAGGATCAAGCATGGGTGGAAGGTCACTCGGATCTGGCGATCACCGTCCGTGGCGAGCGCCCGCTACTCCTTCGGCGTGACCCCCCGGGGTCCCTTGAGTCCCCGCACGAACTTGGCCCCTTGTGCAGGGCTATGCGCGGTTTCGGAGGCCGAATTCGGCCGCCGTCGTCAGGCTCGGACCCAGCGGGGGAGGGAGATGCCCTCCCCGATCTCCTGGAAGACGGCCTGCACCGTCGCACCGATTTCGATGGATGCCGGGTCGACGCTGTTGATCGGGGCGCCGGCGTCCTCGACCAGGTTGCCGACGAGGCGGATGCTGGGATCGTCGTCGAGTTCGACGATCACGACGTTGTAGGGGGCAAGCTCGGAGTACGCCGGAAGGAGTGGCGGATGCGGCACGACGAACGACCACACCCGGCCCCGCCCCGACATGAGCCGCCACTCGTGCTCGAAGGATCGGCACCACGGGCACATCGGGCGGGGAGGCATCCGGAGGCGGCCGCAGTCGGCGCACGCCTGGATGCGGAGTTCTCCCGCGGCGGCCGCCTCCCAGAACGGGGCGGAGTCGTCGTCGAGTTCGGGGAGCAGGAAGGAGGCCTCGGTCACGGTCACCTCCTCAGGAGGAGGGCGCTCGTCGGCACGCCCTCCCCGCTCGTCACCAGACACGTCTCGGCGCCCTCCACCTGCGAGGTCGACGTGCCCCGGATCTGCCGCACGCCTTCCGTGATCAGGTTGAAGCCGTGCACGTACGCCTCCGACATGCCTCCGCCCGACGTGTTGACGGGCAACCGGCCGCCCGGACCGAGCGCGCCGTCCTCGGTGAACGGGCCGCCCTCGCCCCGCTCGCAGAACCCGTAGCCCTCGAGCGACAGGATGATGAGCGGCGAGAAGGCGTCGTAGAGCTGGGCGACGTCGACGTCGCCCGGCCCGAAGTCGGCGCCCGCCCACAGCTTGGCGGCGCACGCCCACGCCGGCCCCCGGAGCGGGTCGTCGCAGAAGAAGTTCGTCATCGTCTGGTGCTGCTGAGGGATCGACTGGGCGAACCCGTGCACGTAGACGGGCGGCTGGGGCAGGTCGCGGGCCCGCTCGGCCGAGACGATGACGACCGCCCCCGCCCCGTCGGACTCCAGGCAGTTGTCGAACAGGCACAGGGGCTCGCTGATCCAGCGGGCCTCCATGTACTGCTCCCCGGTGAGGGGCTTCTCGTGCATCATCGCCCCGGGGTTGCGGTTGGCGTGCGCTCGCACCGCCACCGCCACGTTGGCGAGGTGCTCCCGGGTGGCGCCGTACTCGTGCATGTAGCGGCGGGTCAGCATGGCGATCTCGTCGACGGGCCGCAGCAGCCCCCACACTCGCGACCACTGCCGCTCACCGGGGATGCGCTGTGCGACCCCGGCCCACGGGCGCGACGCCGCCGCCCCACGCTTGCGCGACCGCCACGCCACCGCCACGTTGCACTGCCCGGTGGCGACGGCCAGCGCTGCCTGCCCCACGACGCCGCACCCGGCGCCGCCGCCGTAGGGCACCTGCGAGAAGTACGTGATGTCGCCGAGACCGAGGTTGCGGGCGATCTCGGTCTCCTCCACGTTCTCCAACGTGTAGGAGACGAGGCCGTCGACCTCCGACGGATCGATGCCCGCGTCGTCGAGGGCCGCCTTGATGGCCCGCAACGCCAGCACCTTCTCGGAGTCGGGGAGGGCTTTGGCGAACTCCGTCTGGCCGACGCCGACGATGGCGGTGCGGTCCTTCAGGAACGCCTCCATCCCGGCCGGCCTCACACCGACCGGGCGACGACCAGGGCGTCGAGGGCGACGGCGCCCTTCCGCCCGACCACGAGGGGGTTGATGTCGAGTTCGGCGATGGTGTCGGCGTGGTCGACGGCGAGGCGCTGCACCTTCATGATCACGTCGGTGATGGCGTTGAGGTTCGCCTTCTCACGGCCCCGTGCACCGGTCAGCATCGGGAAGCCCTTCAACTCCTCGATCATGCGCCTGGCCTCGGCCTTGTCGAAGGGCGGCACCCGGAAGGTCACGTCCTTCAGCACCTCCACGAACACGCCGCCGAGGCCGAACATGACGGTGGGGCCGAACAGGTCGTCGTGTGACACGCCCACCACCGTCTCGACGCCGCCCGTCACCATCTCCGAGACGAGCACCCCGTCGATGCGGGCCTTCGGCGCCGCCTTGGCTGCGATGGCCGTCATCTCGGCGTAGGCCTTCTTGGCCTCGGCGACCGAGCCCACCCCCACGCGAACCAGCCCGAGGTCTGACTTGTGGAGGATGTCGGGCGACACGATCTTCATGACGACGGGGA
>DATLFW010000286.1:0-7252 GCA_035540775.1 Acidimicrobiia bacterium | reverse complement strand
CTTCTGGGTTCACTTGACCCCGAATCGCCGTGTGGAGTGAACCCAGAAGCCGGGCGAGGGGCGAGGGCGGGCGCGACGGGGGTGCGTGCCGGGTGTGAAACGGGTACACAAGGTTCTCCTGACGCGTCCCCGCCCACGAGGTACGGATCTCATGACCGCTGGTCGCACCCTCCGCCTGCTCCTGGTGGCCCTCCTCGCTGCCATCCTCGCCGTCGTCACGCCCGGCGCCGGGGCCAAACCCGATCAGGCCAAGGGGAAGGGCAAGGGTGCTCGCGCCACGGCGACGGCCGTCTCCACGGCCAACCGTGAAGGTGACCAGTGGGGGCTCGCGCTCATCGACGCCCGCACGGCGTGGAACACCGCCACCGGATCGGGGGTCACCGTCGCCGTCGTCGACTCGGGCGTCGACGCGCAGCACCCGGAGTTCTCCGGCCGACTCGTCAACGGCGCGTCGTGGGTGTGCGGCCCGAACGCCTCGAAGCCGTGTGCGAACTGGGACGACGAGAACGGCCACGGGACGCACGTGGCGGGCATCGTCGCCGCCGCCCGTGACGGGCAGGGAACGAGCGGTGTCGCCCCCGCCGCCCGCATCATGCCGGTGCGCGTCCTCGACGCCGAAGGCTCTGGCTCCACTGGTGACGTGGCGGCCGGGATCCGCTACGCCGCCAACCACGGAGCCGACGTGATCAACCTGAGCCTCGGCGGTTCCATCCCCGGCGTCTCGACGGCGCTCACGATCACCGGCGCCGACACCGTCGTCCTCGAGGCGATCGAGTACGCCGTCGGCAAGGGCGCCCTGGTGGTGGCAGCCGCCGGGAACTCCAGCCTCCCGATCTGCGACGGCGAGTCGTTCGTGCTGACCGACGGCGTCCTCTGCGTCGGCGCGGTCGACAACAACGACCTCCCCGCCTGGTACTCCAACTTCGGCGTCGAGATCGACGTCGTCGCCCCCGGCGGCTCCGGGACGCTCTTCTGCGACTGGGACGTCCTCTCGACCTGGCCCACCGACGTCGACTCGTTCTGCGAGGCCGACGGCGACAACGCGCGCACGGGATACGAGGAGCTGCCGGGCACCTCGATGGCCGCTCCCCACGTCTCGGGTGTGGGTGCCCTCCTCGCCCAGCTCGGGGTGTCGAACGTGCGGTCCGCCCGGATCATCGTCGAGACGGGCGAGAGCCTCACGGGCGTCCTCCCGATCTTCGACCCGCCCCGGGTCAACGCTGCCAACGCCGTCGCCGCCGCCTGACGCCCGGCTCCCCGCTACCCTCGGGCTGGAGGAAGCGGACGAAAGGGACGGGCAATGCCTTCCCGTGAAGCATGGCCCGAGGCATGGGCCCGCCCGGGCCGACGGCGGGCGGTGCCCCCACGTGTCGCAACGGCGGGCGCCGGTGCCCTCCTGGTGGCGTCGGCGTGGCTCTCCTGGATCGTTCCGGTGAGCGACTTCGGCGGCGACCCGGCGTGGCTGAGCCCGCTCGACACCTCCCCGTCCGACCTGGCGCCATCCCTGCCGAGCGTCCCGAACCTCGGGTACGTCCTTCTCGCTCTGGCCTCTCTCGCCTTCGCTTGCGCCGCCGCCGACCGCTGGCGGAGCCGCGCCCCGCACATCGGCCTGGCGGTGCTCGTCGTCGTGGCGGGGATGACGATCCTGAGTGCCCCGCTCCTCCCACTCGTGGTGTTCTCTCCGGGCCTGCTGGCGGCTGCCGCAGCCGGTGTCGTGTTGCTCCTGACGGGAGCGCCGTCCGACCCGGGGTGAGGGGCAGGGCCGCGGGTACGCTCCCGGCCATGGCGGTCGAAGAAGACGACATCCAGCAGCAGGCAGAGCACGAGGCCGGGCAGGGCGAGGGTGGTGGCGCGGCAGCCGCCGCCGTCACACCGGTCGCCCACCCGATCGAGGAGCGCCTCGAGTCGCTGGCGGCCTTACGTGACGAGGCCCTCCACGCCGGCTCGGAAGGCGCCATCGAGCGCCAGCACGAGCGGGGCAAGCTGACGGCGCGGGAGCGCCTCGAGATCCTGCTCGACCCCGGCTCCTTCGTGGAGCTCGACATGCTGGCCCGGCACCGCGCGCACGGCTTCGGGATCGAGAAGACCCGCCCCCTCACCGACGGGGTGGTCACGGGATGGGGCACCATCGACGGCCGCAAGGTCTTCGTCTTCGCCCAAGACTTCACCGTCTTCGGCGGGGCCCTGGGCGAGGTGTTCGCCGAGAAGATCCACAAGGTCATGGACCTCGCCGCTTCCGTCGGGGCGCCGTTCATCGGCCTCAACGACGGCGCCGGCGCCCGCATCCAGGAGGGCGTCGTCTCCCTCGCCATGTACGGCGGCATCTTCCACCGCAACGTGCAGGCGTCGGGCGTCATCCCCCAGATCAGCGTGATCATGGGCCCGTGCGCCGGCGGCGCTGTCTACTCGCCCGCCATGACCGACTTCATCTTCATGGTGAAGGGCACCTCGCACATGTTCATCACCGGCCCCGACGTCGTGAAGACGGTCACCGGCGAGGACGTCACCATGGAGGAGCTCGGCGGCGCCATGTCGCACGCCTCCAAGTCGGGCGTCGCCCACTTCGTCTTCGACGACGAGGAGACCACCCTCCAGAACGTCCGCTACCTCCTGTCGTTCTTCCCCCAGAACAACCTGGAGGATCCCCCGCACTACGAGCCGGACGACGACCCCGAGCGCTCGTGCGACGGTCTCATCGACCTCATGCCCGACGCCTCCAACAAGCCGTACGACATGAAGAAGGTGATCGCCGAGGTCGTCGACGACGGCGAGTTCTTCGAGGTGCAGCCGCACTGGGCCATGAACATCGTGTGCGGCTTCGCCCGCGTCGACGGGCACCCCGTCGGCATCGTCGGCAACCAGCCCCAGGTGCTGGCCGGATGCCTCGACATCGAGGCATCGGAGAAGGCGGGGCGCTTCGTGCGGACGTGCGACGCCTTCAACATCCCGCTCGTGACCTTCGTCGACGTGCCCGGATTCCTCCCCGGCACCGACCAGGAGTACGGCGGGATCATCAAGCACGGCGCCAAACTGCTCTACGCCTACTGCGAGGCGACGGTGCCGCGGGTGCAGATCATCACCCGGAAGGCCTACGGCGGCGCCTACGTCGTCATGAACTCCAAGTCGATCGGAGCCGACCTCGCCTTCGCCTGGCCGTCCGGCGAGCTGGCCGTGATGGGGCCGCAGGGGGCGGTCAACATCCTGTTCCGAAAGGAACTGGCCGAGGCCGACGACGCCGAAGCGACGCGGGCCGAACTCGTCGAGGAGTACACCGAGAAGTTCGCCAACCCCTACCAGGCAGCCGAGCGGGGCTACGTCGACGACGTCATCGACCCTCGCGAGACCCGCCGGGTGCTGATCCGCTCCCTCGACGTGCTGCGCACCAAGAAGGAGACCCTGGTGCAGCGCAAGCACGGGAACGTCCCGCTGTAGATCGCATGGCCGACGCCCCGCATCTGCGCTCGATCTCTCCCGACGCCACGCCCGAAGAGGTGGCGGCCGTCCTGGCCGCGGTTGCGAGCATCGAGGCCCACCGCCGGGCCGCCGTCGCAGCAGCAGCGGCGGCATCGGGCGGCGACGACCCACAGCGGCTGGACGCGTGGGTGCGGGCGAGCCGGATGGTGCACCGGCGCAGTGGCATGGCCAAGGGCCCGTGGCGCCTCTCGGGCCGCCTTCCCCGCCGCTCCCGCGTCTGACCTCGGCCTCGTACGCTGTGTGCGTACTGCGTCGCGTATATCGAGACGCCATACGCACACGATGATCGGGGAGGTGGAATGGCGGAGGCTCGCAACGTCGAGCTGATGAGCGTGGGGCCCGACGAGGCGGTGATCACCTTCACCACCGACCCCGGCGTCGAGGCGACCACGGTCGTCGACGGCGTCGAGGTCACGACCACCGGTCCGCACCACGTCGCCCGCCTCCACGGCCTCGAGCCGGCGACCGAGTACGCCTGGCGGATCGAAGGCGTGCACGCCGGTGAGGTCGACGAGCGCTACGCCCCCGACCGTTTCTCCACCCTCGCCCGCCCGTCGGGCGCCCTCCTCGCGACCGTGGCGACCGCCAACGACGTCCACTTCGGGGAGATCGAGTGCGGGCGGCTGGAGATGATGGGCCACGACCTCACCGGCGAGGTCTTCACGTCACAGCCGGGCGAGGCGCCCTACCCCGAGGTGATGAACCGGGGAGCGATTGCCGAGATGGCGGCTCTCGACCCCGACGCCGTCGTCGTCAAGGGTGATCTCACCAGCTTCGGGACCGAGGAGGAGTACGAGTCGTTTCTGCGCTCGTACGGCGTCTTCGGCGACCGCCTCCACCACGTCCGAGGCAACCACGACGTCGCCGTCTCCGACACCATCGCCGCCACCGGCCCGTTCGCCGTCGAACTCCCCGGTGTCATCCTCGCCGTGCTCGACACGGCGCGGTTCCGGCGGGAGAACGGGCGGATCACGCCGGAGCAGCTCGGGTGGCTCGACGAGCTGGCGGCCGAGGCCGACCGCCCGGTGCTGGTGTTCGGCCATCACCACCCGTGGAGCCCCGACTCCAACACGAGGAGCGAGACGTACTTCGGGATCGTTCCCGACGACAGCGACGCTCTCGTCGACGTGATCGCCCGGCGGGAGTCGATCGCCGGCTACTTCGCCGGGCACACGCACCGAAACCGAGTGCGGCGGTTCGCCGCCGCCCGTGACGTGCCGATCGTCGAGGTGGCGTGCGTGAAGGACTATCCCGGCGCCTGGGCGGAGTACCGGATCCACGAGGGCGGCTTCACGCAGGTGATGCGCCGGATCGCAACGCCCGAGGCCCTGGACTGGACCGAAAAGACTCGCCAGATGTTCCACGGCCTCTACCGCGACTACGCCCTCGGCCCCCTCGACTGGCGCTGCTTCGCCGAGACCTTCTGAATCGTGTGCGTACGGCGTCGCGTATAGCGAGACGCCGTACGCACACGATCTAGGGCGACGGGATGAGGGCGGCGGGGAGGTCGGTGAGCGAGTCGAGGCGGACGTCGGCCTCCGCCACCTCGGGGCGGGTCGAGTGCACCCAGCCCCACGGCCCGCGGCGGAGGAACACCGTCACCATGCCGGCGGCCTTGGCCGGGAGGACGTCGTTGTCGAGGCGGTCGCCGACGTAGGCGATCTCGCCGGCGGCCACCCCCGACTCCTCCACCACTCGAGCGAAGAAGCCGGGCGACGGCTTCTCGACGCCCCAGCGAGCGGACGCCGCCACGAAGTCGACGTCGAGGCCGATGGCGTGCAGGGCGTTCTCCGCCCCCGCCGGCTGGTTGCCCGCCAGCCCGATGCCCAGCCCGGCCGCCCGCAACGCCTCGAAACACGGCGCCACGTCGGGATACACGTCGTCGGCGTCGAACGACCCGAAGATTGGGTTCTCCGCCATGGCGGCTTCGACGTCGAAGCCGGGCGAGAAGATCTCGAACACCTCGCGGTGGTGCCGGTCGCGCTCGATCAGGGCGCCGAGGACTCCGAAGAAGTCGATCGGGCGGGCGCCGAGGCGGTCGGCCCAGCGGGTCCAGATGCGCTCCTCCGAGACGATCGTCTCGCCGACGTCGAAGACCACGACACGCACGGATCCGGGCACGGCTGGGCACACTAGACGGAAGCGCGCAAGGCCCGAGCGAAGGAGATGCATGGACGTCGCCGCCGGCACCATCGTCGTCTGGTCCGACATCGGCTGCCCGTGGGCGCACCGATGCGTCCATCGGCTGCACGAGACCCGCGCCCGGCTGGGACTCGACGACGCGGTTCGCTTCGACCACCGGGCGTTCCCGCTCGAACTCCACAACGAGCGCCCCACGCCGAGGCCCGTCCTGTCGGCGGAGATCCCGGTCGTCGGCGCCCTCGACCCGGCCGCCGGGTGGCAGGTGTGGCAGGCGCCCGACTGGCAGTGGCCCTCGACGACGCTGCTCGCCCTCGAAGCCGTCCAAGCCGCCAAGGCACAGGGGCTGGCCGCCTCGGAGCAACTCGACCGGGCCCTGCGCCGCGCGTTCTTCGGCGAGAGCCGCTGCATCAGCATCCTCCCGGTCGTCCTCCACGTCGCCTCCGCCTGCCCCGGCGTCGATGCCGACGTGCTCGGCAAGGCGCTGCGCGACGGCGAGGGGCGCCTCGCCGTGATCGAGCAGTTCGAGCGCTCGCAGACCGACGACGTGAAGGGCAGCCCGCATCTGTTCCTGGCCGACGGCTCGGACTGGCCCAATCCCGGCGTCGAGATGCACTGGGAAGGGAAGTCGGGGCGGGGGTTCCCGGTCGTCGACGGCGACGACCCCTCGGTCTACGACGAGATCCTCCGGCGGGCGGCCGCGACGTCGGGGGCCTGACGCAGCGACGCCGTTACACGGTGGCGGCGACGGCGGTCACGGCGGCCCGCACACCGGCCACCGGCAACCGGGGCCGGAACTGGGCGCCGTCGGCGATCGCCTGCCACGCCTCGTCGTCGGCGTGTTGCCACGACCAGAACGACACGCCGAGCGAGCCGGCGGCGTCGGCCGCCTCCATGAAGTCGTGGATGGCGGCGCGGTCGGGAATCCCCGCCGGTCCGCCCTCCGGTCCGGCGTCGTACGCCTGGCCGATCGGGACCAGCGGCTTGCCGAGCGCGGCGAGGTGGCGGGCGGTCATGTCCATCTCGTCGCTCGGGTCGACGTGGAGCCAGTAGACCATCGGCGCCACGGCGTCGAACGGGGCGGTGACGGCCTCGTACGGGTAGATCCGCCGCATCGTCGGCGACGGCCGCGGCACCGCGACGACCAGCGGGTAGTCGGGCCCAACGGCGGCCCGCAGGCCGGTGGCGTACGCCGAGGCCGTGCCGGCGGTCAGGTTCACGCCCTCGAGCGGCGTCTCGACGTCGGGCACGAACCCGTCGAGGCGGTGACCACCGGGGGCCTCGTGGTGGATGGCGGCGACCGCCCGGTTGACGTCCGCTGCGGGGTTCACGAGGTAGGGGAAGTCCCAGCCGTACACCCGGAGCCCGGCCGCGTGAGCGGCAGGGAGGATCTCGTCGAGGAATGCGGCGCCGTGGAAGCCCCGGCGCGAGGAGCCGGTGCGGACGTAGAGGTGGGTGAGGTCGTGCCGCAGGGCGTGCTCGACCATGGCGGTGGCGTCGCCGCCCTCTGGTGTCTCCTCGGGCAGCCACACCCACATTCCCTTGCCGGTCGGAAGGGCGGGGGCGTTGCCCTCGATGGCGGGGAGGGCGGCCGGCGCGGCGCGCCCGAGAGCGGTCGGCGCCGGGCGCCCTCCCCGCC
>DATLFW010000285.1:0-10546 GCA_035540775.1 Acidimicrobiia bacterium | reverse complement strand
CTTCCGGCGTGAGGTGGGCGGCAACGGCCTCCCGAGCTACCCGCATCCGCGGCGCCTGCCCGACTTCTGGGAGTTCCCGACCGTCTCGATGGGCCTCAGTCCCCTGAACGCGGTCTACCAGGCGCGCTTCAACCGTTACCTGTTCCACCGCGAGATCGTCGACACGTCGAACGCCCGCGTCTGGTGCTTCATGGGCGACGGTGAGATGGACGAACCGGAGTCGATCGCCGGGCTGACCCTGGCCGCCCGCGAGGGTCTCGACAACCTCGTCTACGTCGTCAACTGCAACCTCCAGCGTCTCGACGGGCCGGTGCGGGGCAACGGGAAGATCATCCAGGAACTCGAGGCCCTCTTCCGGGGCGCAGGCTGGAACGTCATCAAGGTCATCTGGGGGCGCGAGTGGGACGAGCTGCTCGCCCGCGACGCAGACGGCGTCCTCGTCAACCAGATGAACGAGACGGTCGACGGCGAATTCCAGCGCTACACCATCGAGACCGGCGCCTACATCCGGGAGCACTTCTTCGGCCCCGACCCGCGCCTTCGCAAGATGGTCGAGCACCTCTCCGACGAAGACCTGCACAACCTGTCGCGAGGCGGTCACGACTACCGCAAGCTCTACGCCGCCTACAAGACGGCGGTGGAGCAGGAGGGGGCGCCCACGGTCATCCTCGCCAAGACGATCAAGGGCTGGACGCTCGGCCCCGACTTCGAGGCCCGCAACGCCACCCACCAGATCAAGAAGATGACCGAAGTGGAGCTGAAGACGTTCCGCGACCGGCTCTTCCTCGACATCCCCGACGAGCAGCTGGAGGAAGGGCTTCCGCCCTACATCCGGCTCCCCGAGGACTCCGACGAGTACCAGTACATGGTCGAGCGGCGCCGCGCCCTCGACGGGCCGCTCCCGCACCGAGTCGTTCGCTCGAAGGCCGTCACCATCCCGAAGGACGACCCCTGGGCGGAGTTCTACAAGGGAACGGGGGAGAAGGTGTCGGCCACGACGACGGCGGCCGTGACACGCCTCATCCGAGGCCTCATCCGCGATCCCGAGATCGGGCGCTTCGTCGTGCCGATCATCCCCGACGAGGCCCGCACCTTCGGGATGGACGCCCTCTTCGCCGAGGCGAAGATCTACGCCCCGTTCGGCCAGAAGTACGAGCCCGTCGACTACAACCTGCTCCTCTCCTACAAGGAGTCAGAGCAAGGCCAGCTCCTGGAGGAGGGCATCACCGAGGCGGGGGCGATGGCCGACTTCACCGCCGCCGGCACGGCCTACGCCACGTGGGGTCGGCCGATGATCCCGTTCTTCGTCTTCTATTCGATGTTCGGGTTCCAGCGGGTGGGCGACCTCATTTGGAGCTTCGGCGACCAGCGGGGGAGAGGCTTCCTCATGGGCGCCACCGCCGGGCGCACCACCCTCACCGGCGAGGGCCTCCAGCACGACGACGGCCACAGCCAGGTGCTGGCGTCGACCGTGCCCAACTGCCGGGCCTACGACCCCGCCTTCGCCTACGAGGTGGCGGTGATCGTGAAGGACGGCATGGAGCGGATGTACGGCCCCGAGCCGGAGGACGTCTTCTACTACCTCACCCTCTACAACGAGGCGTACCCCATGCCGGCGATGCCGGAGGGCGTCGAGGACGGGATCATCCGGGGGCTGTACCGCTTCAAGGAGGCGGAGAACGGCGGGAAGCTGAAGGCCCAGATCCTCGCCAGCGGCACCGGGATGCTGGCGGCGCTGGAGGCCCAGCGGATGCTGGCCGAGGAGTGGGACGTGGCTGCGGACGTGTGGAGCGCCACCTCCTACAAGCTGCTGCGGGAAGACGCCCTGGCGTGCGAGCGATGGAACCGGCTCCATCCCGAGGAGCGGCCGCGGGTGCCGTACGTGACCGAGGCGCTGAACGGCGCCGAGGGCCCGGTCGTCGCCGTGACCGACTTCATGAAGACGGTGCCCGACCAGGTGTCACGCTGGGTTCCCCGCCCGTTCGTTCCCCTCGGCACGGACGGCTACGGGCTGTCCGACACCCGTGAGGCGCTGCGCCGGTACTTCGAGGTCGATGCCGAGCACGTGGTCGTGAGCGTCCTATGGGGCCTCGCCCAGCAGGGCGACGTAAAGGGCGAGACCGTGGCCGACGCCATCGCCCGCTACGGCATCGACCCCGACGCGGAGAACCCGGCCGACTTCTAGGCAGTCCCCGGCCGTTTCCGGTCGCGTTCTGGGTGTGCTCTGCGCATAGCGACGACCGTGAAGCGCGCTGAGCGATCTCATCGGTCGTTGGAAGGCATCGCCGCCCGCCAGTACGGGTTGGTGAGCCGGCGCCAAGCGCTCGAGACCCTCTCGGTGGCTGCGGTCAGCCGCCGGGTCGGGACGGGAGAGTGGACGATCGTCCTGCCGTCCGTCTATCGCCTCCCCGGCGTCCCGGTGACGTGGCGGCAGCGAGCCATGGCGGCGACCCTCTGGGCGGGGGAGACCGGTGTTGCGTCCCACACCGCCGCCGCTGCCCTGTGGGGTCTCGACGGCGTCGACCGGCGCGCCGTCGAGATCACGACCCCGCGTCGGCTGCGAGCAGCGGGGGTCGTGGTGCACAACGGCGACCCCGTGCCCGAAGCCGACCGCTCGGCCCGCCACGGCATCCCGTGCACGTCGGCCACCCGCACGCTGGTCGACCTCTCGGCCGTCCTCGACGAGGAGTCGTTCGAGACGGCCATGGAGGACGCCTTTCGCCGCCGCCTGACGACCCCGGCCCGCCTCCAATGGCGGCTCGAGCAGGTCGGCGGCCGGGGACGAGCGGGGACGAGGTGATCAGCCGAGCGCTCGGCGGCGACTACTCGTACTCCGTCTCGGACCCCTGCTCGTACTCGGCGTACGGGTCGGGAACGTCGACGGCGTAGGGATCTTCCTGGGCGAAGTCGCAGTCGGCGTCGTGCTCCTCGCCGAGGGTGAGGTTGGCATGGCAGAAGTCGCAGTGACGCTCGCCCGGCCCTTCCTTGAGCCTGCGCGCGGCACGAAACCGTCGGGCCCTTCCGCTACCTGCCACTGGCCTCCCCTTCCTTCGATGGCTCCTATTCTGCCGCGGCGGGCACCCTCGATGCGCGCCGGAGCCCGATCCGATGTTACGAAGGTGACCGCGATCGGCGAGACGGGTCCCGGAAGTGCTGCGGTATCCTGTGCCGGCAACGGGCGATTAGCTCAGTGGGAGAGCGCTGCCTTCACACGGCAGAGGCCGCTGGTTCGAAACCAGCATCGCCCACCCGTTCTTGGCCCTTTGAGCAGGGATATGCGCTGCTGCGAAGGCCAAGATTGCAGGCATGACCCTGAGTGAACCGTTTCTCGTGAAGGCCGACGACGCCGTGACCGCCCCGTGGCAGGTGCTCGCCGGCGGGGCGATGACGGCGGGGGCGGCCGTCTTCGGGGAGGCGCGCATCCCTCCCCGGACCTCCGGCCCGTCGCTCCACGTCCACACGCGGGAGGACGAGGCGGCGTACGTCGTCGAGGGCGTTCTCACCGTGACGGCCGGCGACGAGACGTTCGAGGCCGACGCCGGCACCCTCGTCTGGCTCCCGCGAGAGATCCCGCACACGTTCGCCAACTGCTCCGACGAGCCGGTGCGCGTGTTCGGCGTGACCGTCCCGGCGGGACTGGAGGGGATGTTCGCCGAGCAGGCCGAGTACTTCGCCTCCCTGAGCGGTCCCCCCGACGAGGCGGCCGTCGCAGCGATCGGCGCCAAGTACGGCGTGTCGGTCGTCGGCCCGCCGCTTCCCGCGTCCTGATCGCCGCCCGTGGCGCTCCGGGCGGTCAGGCGCCCGGGCGGGGGCGGCCGGGGGCGACGGTGCGGGCGAGGATGCCGAGCGTGGCGCGCAGGGCGCTCTCGGGGACGACGGGGAAGATCCCCGCCGCCCGCCAGTCGTCGGTAATCCCAGACCAGTCGTAGTACGACGTCACCAGCGTTCCGCCCTCGACCGGTTCGAGCCGGTAGCCGTAGACGTGGCCGATGTTGAGTTGGCCCTCGATCGTCCAGGCGATCTCCCGGTCGGGCTCGAAGGTGACGATCCGAACGGTCACGTCGTAGAGACCGAGCGGGTAGTCGTTGAGCGCCTCCCGGTCCATGTGGACCGTGAAGGTGTCGTCGACCGCCCCCACCGCCTCGCCGGACGCCGCCATCAGCATCCCGGAGCTGTCGATGGCGACGTGCCCCTGGGGGTCGCACAGCACCCGGAAGATGTCGCCGGGTTCCGCCGCAATGGCCCGCTGCACCTCGATGCGTTCCTCCATCCCGGCATCCTGACATGCGCTCGCGGATTGTTCCTGGATCTGCCATGCGCGCCTCGTCCGCAGTGCATAACGTCGTGCTTCCGGTGGGCATGACGCGCCGGCCTCCGGCCGGCGACCTGGAGAACGATGTGAGAAGCGTTGCAACGATGCGGCTCCCACCCCTCGCGTCGTGGCCGGGCCCGCTGCTCTTCCTCGCCGTCGGTGTCGTCTACGCGGCCTTGGCGCAGTACGTCTTCTGGCTCAACGACCCGCTCAACAACGGCGCCGGGTTCTGGCCGGCAGCGGGAGTCACCCTTGCGGCGTGTGTCGTCGTTCCCATCCGCAGGTGGCCGTGGATCCTGGCCGCCGTCGCGCTCGCCGAGGGAGCGGTCGACCTCGCGCACGGCTACCCCGTGTCGTCGGTGGTGTGGTGGGTCGCCGGCAATACGGCTGAGCCCGCCGCCGGTGCGGCGCTCATCCACCGGTTCGCACCGGGCGGCCGTCTCGTTCCCGTTCGTAACCTCGTGGTGTTCTTCGCCGCCGCCGCCGTCGGTGCGGTCGTGGCTGCCGTCGTGGGGTCGGGTGCGACGACCGCGGTCATCGGGCGGGAGTGGGTCGAGATCGTCGTGAAGTGGGCGGTCGGCGATGCCCTGGGAACCCTGGCCGTCGCCCCCCTGCTCCTCGCCGGTCGCCAGCCTCCGACACCGGCGAGATCGACAGCGGAGAGCGTGGCGTTCGCCGGTGTCGTGGGGGGCATTGCGTTCATGCTCCTCCAGGACTGGCCGCCTGAAGTCGACATCACCCTGCCCCTGCTCGTCATCCCCGTCCTCGCCGTCGTCGGTCTGCGCTTCGGAGTGCGGGTGGCCGCAGCGGCGGGCTTCGTCGTTGCCCACGTGGCGAACGTCGCCAACGGGCTCGGTCACGGTCCATTCGAACACCTCAGTGGTGAGACGGTGCACGCCATCACCGTGCTCCAAGCCTTCGTGGCGTTGGCGCTCACGGTCGGACTCCTCGTGGCTGTCCTGGTGGCCGACGCCATCGAACGGGCGCGCGTTTCGGAGCGGCACCAGGGAGTAGCGGATGCACTCCAGCGCGCCGTGTTGCCGGCGCGTCTCCCGTCCGTTCCCGGCCTGGAACTCGCTGCCCGTTACGTCCCGGCGCCGTTGGGCTCGGCGACGATGGTCGGGGGCGACTGGTACGACGCGTTCCTCCTCGCCGACGGCACCGTCTGCCTCGCCGTCGGAGACGTGATGGGGCACGGGATCCAGGCGGCCGTCGTGATGGCCCAAGTGCGGAATGGCCTTCGCAGCCTCGCCTTCGAGATCGACGACCCGGCCGAGGTTCTGGCCGTTCTCGACCGACAGCTGGCGCGCGACCACGACGACGTCTTCGCCACCGCCATCTTCGCCCGATATCGCGACGGTGAACTCTGGTGGGCGAACGCCGGCCACCCTCCGCTCTTCGCGATCCGCCGCGGCGGCTCCGTGGAGATGCCGGCGCACTCCCCATTCCCGCTGCTCGGTCTGGGCACGACGGCATACGGAGCGGAGCGCGTCGCGCTCGAGCCTGGCGACGCCGTCGTCGTCTACACGGACGGGCTGGTCGAGCAGCGCGACCGGCCCCTCGGCGACGGTCTCGATCGGCTCCTCGACATTGCGCGGCGTCTGGGACCTGATGCCCCCGACGCGCTGTGTGATTCGTTTCTCCTCGAGGCCATCACCGGTCGCGCCCGTACCGACGACGTGTGCGTCCTCGCCGCTCGCCGTGCGGCGCCCGCGACCGTTCCCACTGAACCAGCCGTTGTCGTCGCGGCGTTCGACGGCGACGAGCTGACCGCCGGAATCGTGGAGGAGGGGAACGGAAGGGATCCGTCGCCGACGTCCCCCACGCGCTGAACCACCTCGCCGGTGCCGCCTTCGCCACCTCCGGTATGCCCGGTGTGTCGAGTACGAGCACGCGGGGCATTCGTAGGGTGAGTTCCCGGTCCCCAGTCGGCGCACTTCCGGCAGTGCGTCTCGGGCGGAGGGTTGCGTGGAGATCTCACGACGATGGTGGCGCCGTTCCCCCGCGGTCTGGCCGGGCTGGGCCGTGTTCCTCGCTGTCGGGACCGCGTACGCCGCCCTTTCGCAATACGTCATCTGGCTCAACGACCCGGTCAACAACGGTGCCGGGTTCTGGCCTGGCGCTGGCGTCTCGGTCGCTGCCGTCGTCGTTCTCCCTCCCCGGCGGTGGGGCTGGGTGCTCGGAGCCGTGGTTGCGGCTGAAATCCTTGGCGACGTCGCCCGCGGGTACCCACTGGTCGCATCGTCCTATTGGGCGGCGGGGAATGCCGTCGAGCCACTCGTGGCCGGCGCTGTGCTCCATCGCTTCGCTCCCGGCGGCCGCCTCGTCCCGGTCCGGAACCTGCTGTGGTTCATCGGGGCCGCCGTCGCCTTGGGTCCGCTCGCCGGTGCCCTGATCGGATCGATCGGGACCTCGGTCGCATTCGGGAGGTCATGGCCGGAGGTCGCCGTCAAGTGGTGGGTTGGAGATGCACTCGGCGTCCTGTCGGTGGCGCCACTCCTCCTCGTCGCCCGCCAGCCGCCGTCTCCATGGCGGTCGTTGACCCAGGGCAGCGCCCTGACGCTCCTCGTGGTGCTCATCTCGGTCTCGGTCGTCCAGGACTGGGGACCGGAGGCCGACATCGTCCTCCCCTTGGTCGCCATCCCCGCTTTGGCGCTCATCGGTCTCCGCTTCGGGATCCGGGCTGCCGTGGTCGCGGGATTCGCCGTGGCGCAGGTCGCCAACGCCGCCAACGCCCTCGGATACGGTCCGTTCGGACTCCTGAGCGGCGAGTCCGTCCACGCCGTCACCGTGCTGCAGGTCTTCCTCGCCGTGGCACTCACCGTCAGCCTCCTCGTCGCCGCCCTCGTCACCGACACGGTCGAGCGGGCAAAGGCTGTCGAGCGCCACCGCTCGGTCGCCGACGCTCTCCAGCGCGCCGTGCTCCCGCCGAGGCTTCCCGAGGTCGACGAGCTGGCGCTGGCGGCTCGCTATGTGCCGGCCTCTGCTTCCAGCGACGTCGACGTGGGGGGCGACTGGTACGACGCCTTCACGCATCCCGACGGCACGCTCTCCCTCGCCGTCGGTGACGTGATGGGGCATGGCGTGGAGGCGGCCGTCGTGATGGCCCAGCTGCGCAACGGCATGCGGAGCCTCGCCTTCGAGTTCGACGATCCGGCCGCGGTCCTCGCATCGCTCGACCGGCAGCTCGCCCGGACGGGCGAGGGGATGTACGCCACCGCGATCTACGCCGTCCTCGACCGCGGCGTGCTCCGCTGGGCCAGTGCCGGCCACGTTCCGATGGTCGTCGTCCGCTCCGACGGGTCGGGCGAACTCGTCTCCGAGACGCCCGACATCCTGCTCGGTCTCGGCGACAGCCGGTATCACACGCGGACGCTCCGGCTCGGCGTCGGCGATCTGCTCGTCGCCTTCACCGACGGCCTGATCGAGCACCGTGGCCGGGGGATCGACGTCGGACTCGACCGCGTGTGCACGCTCGCCCGGGCGGCGGCTCCCCTCGGTCCCCAAGCCGTGTGCGACCTTCTGCTCCGTCAGGCCTTGGACGGCCTCGATCGCGTCGACGACGCCTGCGTTCTCGTCGTCCGTCGCGCCGATGTCGTCGACCTGCGAGACGCACCCGCCGCGCCCTTCCGACCTGACCTGTCGTCGCCAGCCCGGCCCTGACGTCGGGCACGAGCGGTTTTCGCAACACGTGGCAGGGGGTAGGTCATCAGCGTGCCCGCATACGTCAACCCCGCCATCAGCGACCGGGCGGTCGGCGTGGAGATGCGGATCCTCGAATTGAGCGACCTGATCCGCCGGGTCCGGCGG
The DNA here is from genome assembly GCA_035540775.1 of Acidimicrobiia bacterium. Lineage (GTDB taxonomy): Bacteria > Actinomycetota > Acidimicrobiia > IMCC26256 > JACPCJ01 > DATLFW01. The sequence continues at coordinate 2,424 of DATLFW010000285.1, read as the reverse complement.
TGGCCCGCCTCGAAGGCTCGCCTCGCAGGCCTCGAAGCCGAACGGCGTCGCCTCTACGACGAACTCGCCCGCCTTGCCGACCGCGCTGCGGCGGGCGAGACCGCTCCGCCGGTCGTCCACGCCACCCGCGTCCACTGACGCCTTCCAGGCTCAGGTGGTGGCAGCCGGTCTCCTAGAGTCGGCCCCGTGCCGACCCGATTCGACCGCGACACCGCCGTGACGAAGGACGGCGCCGGCCGCTATCTCGCCCGCGTCGACGAAGGCTGGTGGATCACCCAGGGCCCGAACGGCGGGTACCTCGCCGCCATCCTCCTCCGGGCCGTCAGCGAGGAGGTTGGAGGCGGACGGACCCCACTCAGCCTCACCGTGCAGTACCTCCGGCCGCCCGCCGTCGGCGACCTCGTGGTCGAGGTCACGATCGAGCGCGAAGGCCGCTCCGTCGCCAACGTCTCGCTTCGTGCATTCCAGAACGACGCTCTCGTCGCCTTCGGGCAGGCCGCGCTCTCGACGCCTCGTCCGGCCGGCATCGAGTTCGACGACCTCGAGATGCCCGACCTCCCGCCGCCCGGGGAGTGCCCGTTGTGGCCGCCGCCTGGCGTCCCCTCGGTCGTGCCGATCAACGACCGCTACGAGACCCGATGGGCGATCGGCTCGCCTCCCGGAGAGGGTGCGACCGAGGCACTGGCGGGAGGCTGGATCCGCACCGAGGACGCCCGACACGTCGACGACCTCCTGGTCGCCGCCCTCGCCGACGCCTGGGTCCCACCCGTCTTCTCGAAGTTCGAGATGGCCGCCGTCGCCGTACCGACCGTGGAACTCACCGTCTACTTCCGGGGCGGGCTGCCGAGGCCCGAGGGCGAGTACGTCCTCGCCCGCTTCCGCTCGGCGGTGGCGGCCGGCGGCTTCGTCGAGGAGGACGGGGAACTGTGGAGCGAGGACGGCGTCCTCCTCGCCCAGTCGCGGCAGATCTCCGCCGTGGTCGGGGTCGCCGGATGACGCCAGGCGAACGGGGCCTCGAAGTCCTCTCCAGCCGCGTCCTGCTCCGCCCGCGCGACCTTGAAGGAGGCATCGCCTTCTACCGCGACGTCCTCGGCCTCGCCGTCTACCGGGAGTACGGGGAGCCTGGTCGCCCCCACGGGGTCGTGTTCTTCTTCGGCGGGGGGTTCCTCGAGGTTTCTGGCTCGTCGCCAGAACCCGGCCCCGAGAAGATCGAGCTCTGGCTGCAGGTGCGCGACGTCGACGCCGTCCACCGGCGGTTCGAGGAGGCGGGGATCCGGGTCGTGGAGGAGCCGGTCGACAAGTCGTGGGGGTTGCGAGAGATGCGCGCTCTCGACCCCGACGGCGTTCGCCTCGTCGTCGTGCAGATCCCCGAAGACCACCCACTCCGGCGCGACCAGCGTCCGACCTGACGGCCGGGCGCTACCCGTCGAGCCCGAAGACCTCGGTGATGCGCTCGTCGAGCGCGTCGTCGTAGAGCGGACCGAACTCGCGGTCGAGCACCGTTCCGTCGGGACCGACGAACACCCACGCCGGTTGGTAGGACACGCCGAAGTGGCTCCAGACGGTCCGGTCCTCGTCGGCGGCGTGGGCGACGTGGCCGAGGTCGTGCCGCTCCACGAAGTCGGCCATGGCGGCGACGGAGTCGCGGCTCGCCACCCCGACGACGTTCACCTGTCCGTCACGTTGCCGCGCCACCTGCGCGACGTCGGGAGCCTCCCGATTGCACCGCGTTCACCAGGGCGCCCAGAACCACAGCGCCAGCGCCTCCCCGGCGTACTCGGCAAGGTCGACCTCGCCGCCGCCCACGGCGGGGGCCCGGACGTCGAGGAGGTCGGGGACGGACGCCGGCGGCGCCTCGCCGCGAGCGGATCCGCCGGGCGCCGACGACGGGCTCGACGACGCGCCCGGGGCCGCCGGTGACGCGGCGTCGTCGGACGACCGGGAACCGCCAGAGCCGCCGGAACAGGCCGGGACGGCGAGCACCACGGCGGCGACGAGTGCCGCCGCCGCCCGCCGCCGTCCGGCCGCGCTCACGACCGCAGCGCCTCCACGACGTGGTCGATGGAGCGCGTCAGGAGCGCAACGTCGTCGGGCTCGATCGCCGGGAACAGAGCGATCCGGAGCTGATTGCGCCCGAGCTTGCGGTACGACTCGGTGTCGAGGATCCCGTTCGCCCGGAGCACCTTCGAGACGATGGCGGCGTCGACCGACTCGTCGAGGTCGATGGTGCCGACGGTGATGCTCCGCTTGGCCGGGTCGGCGACGAAGGGGCTGGCGTGGTCGGACGCCTCGGCCCATCCGTAGAGGGTGGCCGCCGACGCGGAGCAGCGTTCGACGCACCAGTCGAGCCCCCCGTTGCCGATCATCCACTCCACCGAGTCGGCGAGGAGGAACAGGGTGGCCAGTGCCGGGGTGTTGTAGGTC
>DATLFW010000284.1:0-5542 GCA_035540775.1 Acidimicrobiia bacterium | reverse complement strand
GCCCATGGCGGCGAGATCGGACACGTTGACGGCCACCGCCTTCCACCCCACCTCCTCGGGTGTGGACCAGCCGAGGTCGAAGTGGACGCCCGCCACCAGGGCGTCGACGGCGAAGAGGAGCCCGTCGCCGAGCACCGCCGTGTCGTCGCCAGCCCACACCTCCCCGGGCGGCGGTTGCCCGAGGAGCGCACGCATCCGCTCCACGAAGGCCTGTTCGCCGCTCAGTTCCGCCTCCCGTTACGCTTTGGCCGCTCGCTTCAGAGCGTACGCCTGCCCGAATACCGAGGCCCGAGGCCGGGCCGCAGGAGAGGTCAACCATGCAGGGTGTCGTCAAGGTCTACGACCCCGCCAGCCGGGAAGGTCTGGTGGTATCCGACGTCGACCGTCGCGAGTTCGCGCTCGCGCCCGACGCGCTGGAAGGTTCGCTGTTCCGGTGGCTGCGGCAGGGACAGCGGGTCGTGTTCGACCTCGACGGGCAGGAACGCGCCACCCGCATCCGGACCGGCGCCGAAGCCGACATGGGGCTGCCCGAGGCCGAGCTGGGCCTGCCCGAGGCCTGACGGCCGGTGGCGGCCGACGCCGGCACCCCCGACTCTCAGGAGGACCTGGCCGGCGAGCCGGTCGAGACGGAGGAGGAACGGCGCCGCCGTCGCCGCCGTCTGACCTTCCTCCTCACTCCGTACGTCCTCGCCGTCGTCTCGGGAACGCTCGCCGCCGCCTTCCTCCCGGCCCTCCTGGCCGAGCATCCGCTCGCCCTCATCGCCCTCGACGCCCGCAACCGCAACCTGGTTTTGGCGGCGAACTCGCTCGACCCCGTCCCCTACTTCACGGTGGCGACCCTCCGCCTCCTGGCCGTCGACCCCTTCATGTACCTCGTCGGCCTCTGGTACGGCGACGCCGCCGTGCGCTGGGTCGAGCGGCGGATGACAGGCCTCAAGGAGACGATCGCCTGGCTCGAGCGGTTCTTCCGGCGCGCCGGCCCGCTCGCCGTCGCCCTCTTCCCCGGACCGGTCATCTGCACCCTGGCCGGGGCGACGGGCATGCGCGTGCCCGTGTTCCTCGCCTTCAACGTCGTCGGGACGATCGCTCGGGTGGCGTTGTTCTGGTGGGTCGGCGACATCTTCTCGGGGCCGGTCGACTCCATCCGCGAGTTCTTCGATCGGTACATCGTCTGGACGACGGCGGCGTCGGTCGTGCTCGTCGCCCTGTGGGTCATGCTGGAACGCCGGCGAGGGGCCGCGGACGCCGAGACGCCGGTCGAACTGGCCGAGGAACTCGAGGCCGAGATCGAAGCCGAGACCGCTGCCGACGACGGCGACGACCGGGACGCGCCGGGGCACGGCAGCCGTCCGTAATACGCACGCCTGACGCTCTTGTCTCAAGGGTGCTCAGTTTGGGTAGCCCTCGTTCACCTCCCGTACACTTCGACACCCGCGTGTGACCGCGGCGTGAGGCGAAAAGGAGCCAGCGTGTCGCCGAAGATCCAGGCCAAGTCGGTCGTCCACAACCCTTCCGCCGAGGAGCTGAAGGCCATGACGGGCGAGATGCCCACGGCCACGCTCACGAACTTCGGCAACTACAACGTGCGCACGACGGTCGTCTCCCGATCGAAGAACTCGACGTACGTGGTCACCGACGACGGCAGCGACATGGGCGGGCGCTTCCGGGGCGTCCAGCGGATCTCACGCGAGGAGTACGAGCGGGTCGCCCAGATCCAGGACGACTACATCGCCGACCAGGACATGGTCATCGTCGACGGGTTCATCGGCTCGAACCCCGACTTCCGCACCAAGGCCCGCCTGGTCATCGAGCGCGCGCACGCCAACATCGCCGGCATGCAGCGCCAGCTCTACTACGAGGGCGGACAGGTCGAGCACGACGAGGCCGACACCACCGTGATCTACACGCCGCGCCTGCCGATGCCGGGGTACCCCGACGACCGGCTGATCGCCGTCGACCTCGAGAACAACGTCACCCGTGTCTTCAACTCCGACTACTTCGGCGAGTCGAAGAAGGGCGGCCTGCGGATGTGGAACAAGATCGTCCACGACCGCGGCGGCCTCCCCATGCACGCGGGCTGCAAGGTGATCCCCACCGACGACGGCGACAAGACCGCCCTCATCGTCGGCCTCTCCGGCACGGGCAAGACGACCACCACGTTCACGCAGCAGAACGGCTCCCTGCCCGTCCAGGACGACTTCATCGCCCTCATGCCGGGCGGCGCCGTCTACACGACCGAGGCCGGTTGCTTCGCCAAGACCCACGGCCTCGACCCCGAGTTCGAGCCGACGATCTACGGCGCCTGCACCACTCCCGACGCCTACCTGGAGAACGCCGGGATGAAGGACGGAGTCGTCGACTTCTTCGACGACTCCTACACGCAGAACGGGCGGGCGACCTTCGAGTTCTCGCTCATCGAGCACGCCGACCCGAACGCCCTCGGCGCCGCCGACTTCCTGCTCATCCTCAACCGCAACGACAACATCATTCCGGCCGTCGCTCGCCTCCGCCCCGAGCAGGCGGCGGCATACTTCATGCTCGGTGAGACGACCGGTACGAGCGCCGGTGGCGCGTCCGAGGCCGGCAAGTTCCTCCGGGTGCCCGGCACCAACCCGTTCTTCCCGATGGCCCACGACTTCCAGGGCAACCGTCTCCTCGAGCTGCTCGAGTCGCACCCGCTCGACGTCTACCTGCTCAACACCGGGCGGGTCGGCGGCGGCGACGGCGACGAGCGCTCGAAGAAGGTGAAGATCCCGCACAGCTCGGCGCTCGTGAAGGGCATCGCCGAGGGGACCATCACCTGGGAGGAAGACCCCGACTTCGGCTACGAGGTCGCCACGTCGGTGCCCGGCTTCCCCGAGGAGGACGGCGACCTGCTGCGGCCTCGGGAGCTCTACGAGGCCCAGGGCCGGGTCGAGGAGTACGAGGAGTGGGTCGCCCGCCTGAAGAGTGAGCGCGCCGAGTTCTTCGAGAAGTTCCCCGACCTCGACGACCGCATCACCAAGGCCATCGAGTAACGCTTCGTTCTTGGCCCTTTGTGCAGGCTTATTCGCTGCTCTCGGGGCCACGTTCAGCGGACGGACCGGACGGCACGACGGGACCGCCGACGGCGCGGGTGACCTGTCCGTCGCCGTTTCGCTCGAGCGCGAGGATCGCACGTACTTCGTTCGCCGGAACGTCCACGTGCACGGGCGGGTCGAAGCGGGGGCCGTCGACCCAGCGCGACTCCAGATCGGACACGAGCAGGACCTCAGCCTCGCTGGCGACGTAGAGCCATGCCCCGTCGGGTTCACCCTCGTCGGCCTCCCGCAGCGACACGATTCCGTCCCCCTCGACGCCGACCACAGCCCACCGGCCGGTGGTGTCAGGAGCAACGTCGATACGGAACGGGTCAGGGACGTCCGGGTCGGGCGCCGTCACGAAGAAGGTGCGGCGGAAGTCGGCCCGGTCGCCGGCAGCAAGGGTGGCGTCGTTCCATCGGAGCACCTCTGCCGCGAAGCGCCGGGCGACCTCGTCGGCATGGTCTCGCCACGCCTCTTCCACGGCGGCCTCGGGCCAGAGTGAGACGGCCGCGCCGACGGTGGTCCCGGGCTCGGCCACCGTGACGGTCAGCGGAATGTCGTCGACCGGCCGCGACATGGCGCGGTCGACGGGACCGGCTGCGACCAGCCCCGAGACGAGGGCGATCCCGCCGACGGCGACCACGACGTTCAGCGAGTCGGGGGAGTCACGAAGCATGCGCGTGTCGCCGAAGGCAGCCGTCGCACCACCGGCCGCACCGGCGGCGAACCAGATCACCACTGCGGCGAGGGCCCACACGCTCGGGTCGGCAGCGGGCGACATGGCAGCGCCGGTGAAGAAGGCCGCCGCCAGGGAGCCGACGGCGCGGTGGCGAACCCCGGCACGGGCGGCACCGGCGAACCCCGCTCCGAACACGAGGACGACTCCGGTCACGAACCCGACGAGCCCGCCGACCTCCCAGCTCCCACCGACCAGGACGGCCAGGGCGACGAAGAGCGCCGGGATGGCGCCGGCCGACACCACCGACCCGAGCCACACGTCCCGCCGGAGGCTCCGCGCGTCGGTTCCCGCCCCGGTCCTCACCACAGGCGACAGTGTGCCAGTCGCGTCCCCGCTCAGCACCGAATGCGGACAATCCTTGCGGGGGCGGGCGACGCCGGCGAGGACGCCCATCGACCTGGTTCGTGCGCGGGCGTAGCGTCGAACGTGATCCCATCACTCGTCCACGGGAGGCACCGTCATGTCCGACGCAGCCTCGACACACCAGCAGATGATCGAGATGATCCGCCAGCACGACCTGAGTGGACTACGCGGTCTCTACCACCCCGACTACGTGTACACGGGCTCCGACGGCGCGGAGCACAAGGGCCCCGACGCCGGCGTGGAGGTCGCCGAGTTGTACACGACGGCGTTCCCCGACTTGGACCTCGACGTTCGGGCGGTCTGGGCGCCCACCGACGACGTCTCGATCATCGAGTTCGTCGCTCGCGGCACCCACACTGGCCCCCTCGAGGACGTCGCTCCGACGAACCGGCGAGTCGACGTTCACGTCTGCAACGTCATTGAGGTTTCCGACGACGGACGGATCCTGTCCGAACGGGAGTACTTCGACGAGCTCGCACTCCTGCGCCAGCTGGGTGTGATCGACACCTGACCCACTCGCCGGACTTTGTGCGGCCGAGCGCGGCCGGGGAGGCGGGCGTTACCATGCGGCCGTCCGCGGATCCGAACGAGGGAGTGTCCGTTGAGCGTCCAGGCCTACCTGCTCATCCAGTGCGAAGTCGGCAAGGCGGCCCAGGTGGCCAAGGAAGTCGGCAGCATCCAGGGTGTGGTGTCGGCAGAGGACGTCACCGGCCCCTACGACGTCATCGCCAAGGCGGAAGCCGAGACGATCGACGAGCTGGGGAAGATGGTCGTCTCCCAGGTGCAGCTCGCCGAGGGCATCACCCGCACCCTCACCTGCCCGGTCGTCAACCTCTGACCCTCGCTTTCCGGCCCTTCGGCACGCCCGGGCGTGCCCAAGTGCCGGAAAGCGACGGAGACGGGGGCGTCAGTCGTCGCGCTGGCGGCCGGCGCGCTTTGCACGCCGTTCGTGCCGCTCGACCGCCAACTCCACGAGGCGGTCGACGAGGGCCGGGAACGCCAGCCCCGACACCTCCCAGAGCCGCGGGTACATCGAGACGGCGGTGAACCCCGGGATCGTGTTGACCTCGTTGACCACGAAACCCCGGCCGTCCTCCTCGAAGAAGAAGTCGACCCGGGCCATCCCCTCGCATCGGCAGGCGAGGAACGCGTCGACGGCCAGCCGCCGCACCTCGTCCTCCTGCTCCGGGGTCAACGGTGCGGGGGCGAGGAGTTGGGCGGCGTCGTCCTCGTACTTGTCGGCGTAGCTGTAGAAGTCGTCACCGGGGACGATCTCGCCGGGGCGCGAAGCCTCCGGTGGGTGGTCGCCGAGGACGGCCACCTCGATCTCCCGGCCGACCACCGCCTCTTCGACGATCACCCACTCGTCGAACCGCAG
>DATLFW010000283.1:0-2415 GCA_035540775.1 Acidimicrobiia bacterium | reverse complement strand
CTCCACCACCGCCGGGCCCGCCCCCGGAGCCGGGGGCTTGCCCGTCGACCTGGTCGGGAGCGGCCACGTTCACAGGCGCCCGGTCGATCGCGGCTTCCACGCCGCCGATGACCGTCGGCGGAGCCAGACCCTGATCGGCAGCCACGAGGCCCCAACGGGCCCCCGCTTCTCGGAACCCGAAGACGTCCTCGAGCCGTTCCTCGAAGGAGCCGCCCGCAAGGGCGACCACCGTGAGGCCGATCAGGTTCTCGCCGGCTGGACGGCCAGCGAGATCGTCGGTCGTGAGCGGTGCGTCGGCCAGGTCGGGCAGGACCTGACGGAACAGCGCCGGACTGGCCGCCGACGTCGCCGGCAGGAGCGCCTCGAAGCCACGCCCGAAGGCGACCAGACGCCGATCGAGATCGAGGATGGCGCCCAGCACGCGGCGGTCCCACTCGTCGTCCTCGTCGACGGTGAGGGGGCGCACGCCGCTCGGCAGGGTGCCCGTGCCCGCCACGGCCGCCTGGCGATACGCCTCCACGGTGAGCGAACGAGCGGCGCCGTCGATGGCGACTCGTCCGGAGTAGACGCCCACGAGCAGCGACGCCGACCGACGGATCTTGGCGGAACCCCGCCGCACGGTCAGGAGGGCGCTGCCCCCGTCGACGGTCACGGCGCCGCCGTCGGAGCGAACGAGCAGGTCGCCCCGATCGAGCTTCACCATGGCCTCGTCGGGGCCCCCGACCCGAAGGTGCGAACCGGCCCGCAACTCGGCGGTGCGGGCGCCGGGGAGTTCGAGCACGGCGGTTCCACTGCGAACGCGAACGCGATCGCCGGTGGAGAGGACCGACTCCTCGGTCGCAGCGGCGGTGACGACCTCTCGGCTGGCCAGGCGCGCGTTCGCCCCGACGGCGAGGTCGAGATCTCGCTCGCCGGTGCCGAGTTCGCCGCTGCGCACGGCGACCACGGCGAGCCCGGTCCCGAGGAGCACGGCGACCACGGTGATGGCAACCGCTCGTGTCGGGTCGCGGGCGAGCCAATCGAGGAACCGGGCGGGACGCACGGTGACGGTGCTCACGCCCGCGTCCTCCGACGGCCCTGGCGAGCCCGACCCGTCGGCGTCCGGCGGCGTCGGGTCGCCGGACCGGCGGGAAGGGCGAGCGAGATGACGAACGTCGAACCCTTGCCCGGCTCCGACTGGGCGGTCAGCACGCCGTTCTGGGCGCGCACGACGCGATCGACGAACGACAAGCCGAGGCCGAGGCCGCCGTACTTCCGCGTCGACGACCCGTCGAGCTGCGAGAAGTCGCCGAAGATCTCCTCGAGCTGCTCCGGCTCGATCCCGATGCCCTCGTCGGACACGGCCACTTCGACGCGGCGGTCGCCGCCCGTCCCTCGCACGCGCGCCGCCAACGTCACCGTCCCCCCGTCGGGTGAGTACTTGACGGCGTTGTCCATGAGCTCGTTCAGCGCCCGTTCGAGCATCCGCTCGTCGGCGACCGCCTTGGGGATACGGGCGCTCACCTTCACATCGACCCGGTGGCCGTCGACGCTTGAGGCCCATTGGGCACCGACGCGCTCGACCAGGGCCTTCACGTCGACGTCCTCGGTGTGGAGCGTGAACCTCCCCGCCTCCATGGCGGAGAAGTTCACGAGCATGTCGACGTAGCGCTCCAGCCGCTCCGCCCCTTCGAGGATGTTGCCGAGGAAGGTGCGCGCCCGGTCACGCGGCACCTCCTTCGAGATGAGCATCTCGGCGTATCCCTTGATGGGCGTCAGTGGCGTGCGGAGTTCGTGACTGATGTTGGAGAGGAACTCCGTCTTCATGGCCTCGACCTCGGCCTCACGCTGGATGTCGCGCATCACGTAGACGCGGCCGATGACCGTCCCCTGCTCGTTCTTGATCGGCGATCCCGACATGGCGACGGCCAACGACGACGCTTTGCGCGTCAGCTGGGCGTTGGTGGACCAGGGGCGGCGCATGGGCGCGGCGAGCCGCCGCGACAGCTCGCGCCCGTCGCGGTCGACGCCCTTCACGACGGCCTCGACCGACTTGCCGACCAGCCGCGACTCCTTGGCGGCCAACATCGCCTCGGCGGCCGGATTGACGGCGACGATCGTGCCGCGGGCGTCGGTGGCGACGAGACCTTCCGCCATGCCGCTCAGGATGGCCTCCGTCTGGGCGGCCGCCTCCCGGATCTCCCTCGTCATCCGCTCGATGGAGTCCGTCATGGTGTCGAACGACGCCCCGAGCACCCCGATCTCGTCTTCGGCGTCGATCTCGGCCCGAGCCGAGAGGTCGCCGTCGCTGATCCGGCGCGCGGCGTCGGTGAGTCGCTGGACCGGCGCAGCCACCCGGGCGCCGGCGAGGACGGCGAAGACGAGGGCGAGCGCGGCGGCCCCGAGGGCCACGAGGAACAGCGTGCGGAACAGCGA
>DATLFW010000282.1:0-5442 GCA_035540775.1 Acidimicrobiia bacterium | reverse complement strand
GCGTCCATGGGTGCGGCCCTGCGCTTGGAGAAGGCAATGGCGCCGATCAGTACGACGAGGGCGAGCGCGGCGATGGTGAAGCGGGCGGCGTCGTTGTCCTGCAGATTGATGACGGCCGGCAGGATGAGCAGCGAAATGAGGTTCATCACCTTGATGAGCGGGTTCAGTGCCGGGCCGGCGGTGTCCTTGAACGGGTCCCCGACGGTGTCGCCGATGACGGCTGCCTTGTGGGCGTCGGAGCCCTTGCCGCCCTCGTGCCCGTCCTCGATGTACTTCTTGGCGTTGTCCCAGGCCCCACCGCTGTTGGAGAGGAAGTTGGCCATCAGCTGACCGGTCAGGATGCTGGCGGCCAGGAATGCGCCGAGGGCGAGGTAGTTCACGCCGAAGCCGACGATCACCGGCGTCAGCACGGCGAGGAGGGCCGGGGTGGCGAGTTCGCGAAGCGACGCCGCCGTGCAGATGTCGATGACCGGGCCGTAGTCGGGGCGCTTGGTCCCGGCCATGATCTGGCCGTCGGCGAACTGCCGGCGCACCTCGTGCACGACGGTCCCTGCCGTCCGCCCGACGGCACGAATGGCGAGGGCGCTGAACAGGAACGCCACCGAGCCGCCGATCAGCATGCCGATGAACGTCTTGGGATCGGCGACGTTGATCTGCGTCAGCGGGTGGGAGAAGAGGGCGCTCCCCTCGATCCCGAGGTCGAACTCGGCGCCGATGGTCTCGATGTACGAGGCGAACAGGGCCACGGCGGCGATGACCGCCGATCCGATGGCGAAGCCCTTGGTGACCGCCTTGGTCGTGTTGCCGGCGGCGTCGAGGCTCACCATGATCCGCTCCGGCTCGCCGCTGAACTCGCCCGACATCTCGGCGATCCCCGCTGCGTTGTCGGCCACCGGGCCGAAGGTGTCCTCCGACACGACGACCCCAGTCGTCGCCAGCATGCCCATGCCGGTCAGGGCCACGAGGTAGAGGGAGAACTGGATGTTGCCGCCGCCGAGGCCGACGGCGACCCCGAGGGCGCCGGCGATGGCGACGACGGCCCACACCGCCGACTCGAGGCCGGAGCCGATGCCGGAGAGCACGGTGGTTGCCGGCCCCGTCCGGGCCGCCTCGGCGATCTCCCGGACCGGTGCCGCTTCCGTCGACGTGAAGTACTCGGTGAGGCGGCTGACGAGCTGGGCCAGGACGAGGCCGACCACCACGGCGGCGAAGACGCGCCACCCCTCGTTGAAGCGGCTCCCGTCGACGATCGCCTCGTTGCCCACGTAGCCGAGGGCGAGGAAGAGGGTGCCGGCGACGGTGAGGAGGCCGGCCGTCAGGAACCCCCGGTTGATGGGAGCGAGCGGCGAGGAGTCGGTCTCGCGAGCCCGGACGGCGAACACCCCGGCGATCGAGGCGAGCACGCCGATGGCGCGGGCGGCCAACGGGAAGATGAGACCGAGCGCCGGGTTGGCGCCGATCGACTCGAAGGCGGCGACGCCCAGGATGATCGAGGCCACGAGGGTCACCTCGTAGCTCTCGAACAGGTCGGCCGCCATCCCGGCACAGTCGCCCACGTTGTCGCCGACGTTGTCGGCAATGGTGGCGGGGTTGCGTGGGTCGTCCTCGGGAATTCCCGCCTCGACCTTGCCGACGAGGTCGGCGCCGACGTCGGCCGCCTTCGTGAAGATCCCCCCGCCGACCCGCAGGAACAGGGCCAGGAGCGACCCGCCGAAACCGAAGCCGATGAGGATGGCCGAGCTCGTGTTCTGGAACACGATGATGATGAGGGTGGCGCCGAGGAGGCCGAGGCCGACGGTGAACATGCCGGCGATCCCGCCGGTGCGGAACGCCACGCGGAGGGCGGCGGGGAGCGACCCCGTCCGGGCCGCGGCGGCCGTCCGCACGTTGCCCCTCACGGCGAGGCTCATCCCGAGGAAGCCCGTCAGGCCCGACATCAGGCAGCCAGCCACGAAGGCGAGCGACCGGAAGAGGCCGGACTCGGCGAACGAGAGGGCCTCGCTTCCGTCGGGCTTGAGGACCTCGGTCGAGGTCACGAAGACGACGACGACGAGCGGCACGAGGATGACGGCGATGGTGCGGAACTGCCGCCGCAGGTAGGCCATCGCCCCCTCCTGGATGGCCGCAGCGATCTCCCGCATCTTCGGCGTGCCCTGGTCCTCGGTGAGGATCGCCCGGGCGAGACCCGCACCGACCGCGATGGCGAGCAGCGCGGTGACGGCAGAGAAGACGAGCCAGAACCACTCGGCGCTCTCGAGCGAGAACGCCTGATAGCCGCCTTCGGCGGCCAGCGTGAACGACATGGATTCCTCCTGCTTCTGGGCGCCCGACGACTCGGGCGTGAACCCCGCTGCGCCTCTCTGGCAGCAGCGCCTCCGTGCGGTACCAGCCCCACTTCACGGAGTGCCTGCAGGGTAACGGGTGACGCGGCCGGCGGCGTACTCGAACCGCGCCCGACGAGCGTCTAACCGCGGGTCGCGGCCTCGACGACGTCGGCCAGCCTGGCGGCGACGCGCGTCACGACCCCTTCGTCTCGGCGGGCGCGGGCGAGGAGGAGCGCTCCTTCGAGTGAAGCGATCGTCCACTCGGCGAGCTCCTCAGCCTCGCCGGGCGCGACGCCCGACTCGATCAAGACGGCGCCGAGCCGGTCGATCCACGAGCGCATCGCCGCTTCGCTGGCCTTCCGGATCGGCTCCGACCGGCTCGACATCTCCAGGGCCACCGTCGCCACGGGGCATCCCAAGGCGAAGTCGGAACTCGTGAGCTGAGCGGCCTGCATCGTCGCGAAGCGGCGGATGGCGTCACCCGGCGAGTCGGAACGCGCGATGGCGTGCTCGAGCGCAGCGAGAACGGCCTCTCCACTCCATGCCACCGCCTCTGCCGCCAGCTCCTCCTTTCCCCCTGGGAAGTGGAAGTAGAAGGAGCCCTTCGGCGCTCCGCTCGTGGCCAGGATCTCCTCGAGACCGGTCGCGGCGAAGCCCTGGCGCTGCAGGAGCTGAGCGGTCGTCTCGATCGCCTTCGGGCGGGCATCGGATCGTCGAGGCATGGAACGAGCCTATTGCATTTCTATGGTGACCGCCATAGTATGGCGATCACCATAGTTCGTCCACCACCGGGGTGGGCGGCGACCCGAAGGAGGCGCTCATGCCGCTCGTCCAGATCCACGTTCCCGCCGGCTCGCTCGATGCCGAGCGGAAGCAGCAGATGGTCTCGCTCGTCACCGACGCCGTCGTCGAAGCGGAGGGCGGATACGACGCCGTGCGCGCCAACACCTGGGTGCACATCCTCGAAGTGCCGGACGGCGGCTGGGGGATGGCCGGCCGAGCCATCACCCTCGAGCAGATGCGAGCAGCCCTGGGCTGAACGGCGGGAACGTTTTCCGCTCCGGCGACGTCAATGAAGCCGAGGCACCGGCACGCGGGCCCGGCGCCGAGCCCAGGAGGCGAACCATGGCAGACCCGAAGCACGCATCGTCCCCCAGCCGCCACATCGACCGCATCCTCGAGCTCGTCGACCGGGCCCTCGGCCTCGACGCCGTGCCCGAGCCGGCGCCGGTGTACTTCGACCCGCGGCCGCCGGAGCCGTCTCCGGCTCGTCGCCGCTGACCACCGCCGTCCCGGGGCGCTGCCCGCCCGGCCGCCCCGGGACGTGCCATCTTGCGGGCCCGCAGCGTGCCGGCGTGCGGGTCCGGACGGGTTCGGCGTTTTGTTCGGGTCCAAAGGGGGAAGTCACGGGACGTTCCGGACGTGACTGCGGAAAGGCCTCGCATGCCCCGTCTTCGGGTCCCGGCCGTCGTCGCCGGCGCCGTCTTGGTCGCCGGCCTCCTCGCTGCCCCGCCTCAGGGGCCGCCGGTCGCCCAGGCGACGCCGGTCGCCACCGAGGGCGCGACGTACGAGGCGTTCGGGCGCGTGTTCCCCGACCCGCATGGGTGCGTGCGGGGCGCACCCAACAAGAGCCCGTGGGCGAAGGGCCGGGTGTGCGCCGTGCAGTTCCTCCAGTGGGGGCAGGCGCTCGACGGTCTCGCCTTCCTCGAGGAGCGCTTCCCCCGCTACCTCCAGGTGATCAACCTCGCCACCATGCTCGACGACCATCCGGAGTTCGCGGGCGAGGACCTGCAGTCGGCCGGGCTGCCCCGTGAGGACCTGACTCGCATGCGACGTGACCTCCACGTCGTCAAGGTCACGAACCGTCAGTCGCCCATCGCCGAGCCGGACCGGGAGCACTTCGCCTACGCGCTCTCGATCCACGGCATCGAGCGGGCCGGGCTCGAGGGTGGCCTGCGGGCCGTCGAAGATCTCGTGACGTGGGCCGCCTGTGAGGACGACCCGGCCGCTGCCCCGGCGTGCGCCGAGGAGGGGCCGTTCCCCAAGCCGATCCTGGAGCCGTCGAACTCGGGACCGACGGCCGGCGAGGTGCTCGACCGATCCGTCATCTACTTCGTCCTCGCCAACCCGGACGGCTGGCAGCGCGGCGAGTGGAGCGAGGGCGGCGTCTTCTTCCAGCGCTACAACGGCAACGGGATGGACCTCAACCGCGACTGGCCCGCGGTCGGATACACCGAGGCTCAGTACACGCCGTTCAGCGAACCGGAGACCCGCGGGTACGGGCGCTTCCTGCGGTGGGTCCGTGACCGGACGACGGCTGGCCGCTTCGCCGGCGGCATCGACCTCCACGGCATGGTGACGGCGAGGTCGTTCTCGTTCACGCTCCTCGGCGCCGGCCAGCGCGACTACCGGAAGAACGCGCTGACCGTCGACACCGCCATCCGGACCTTCCGAGACTCGGAGGCCCGCCTCGCCTGGAGCCCCATGATCGCGCCGGCCGATGAGTGTCCCGGCCCGGTGCAGGAGCCGGTGTTCGGCGGCAATGTGCCGATGTGCTCCGACCAGTGGGGGACGGTCTGGGACACCATCGACTACCAGGTGACCGGGTCAATGGGCGACTGGATGGACTCGCCCCTCGGCCTCGACGCCGTGGGCATCGACAACGAGATGGCGCTGTCGCACCTGGCGCCCAACAACGTCTTCGATCCCGACCTCGAACAGCTCCACATCGACGGCAACAAGGGGCTGATCTACGCCCAGATCGCGTCGCTCCTCGAGGCCGGGCCGGTCCAGTTCGTCCCGGGGGGTCGGACGGCGTACGTCTTCGACCCCGACCGCATCACCAACCCAGGGGGTGGCGAGGCCGACCCCGGGTTCTCGGACCTTCCAACCCAGAACGACATCCACGAGACCCAGGTGAACGGCATGCAGGAGTTCACCTTCGACGTGAAGGGTCCCGACGACGGTGTCCACAACGGCGGCCTCACTGTGGAGGCCACGTTCGGGAACGTGCGGGGGATCTCCAGCAACTCCGCGGCCGAATTGGTGCTGGAGTACTGCGGGCCGCCCGAGCACATCGGTGATCCCGAGGGGTGCCACGAGGTGGCGCACTACTTCA
>DATLFW010000281.1:0-4063 GCA_035540775.1 Acidimicrobiia bacterium | reverse complement strand
GGGCCCCCGAGCGCAGCTCGCCCTGCCACGTCGTCAACCCGTCGGTGGGTTGGCGGGAGAGATGGTCGGCCAGCGAGGTGACGACGAACTCGTACTCGCTCTGCTCGCGGTTCGCCTCGGCGACCACCCGCCCCAGCCAGGGCTGTGGCACCTGGTGGTCGGTGCCGTTCATGAGGAGCATGCCGTCGAGCCGGGCGTCGCCGAGCTCGGCCTCGTAGCTGCGGGCTCGCTCGACGAGGAGCTTGGCGTCGGTCGGGATGTCGCGGCCGTTCGAGTAGGAGCCGTAGAGGTATTCCGCCCGCACCTTCGACCCGTCGGGCGCCTCCCACCAGAACCCGGTGGCGCGGATCTCGGCCGGGACGCCGCGCCAGACGACGGCGTGGTCGAGGCCGGCTTGGCTCAGGATCTGGGGCATCTGGGCGACGTGCCCGAACATGTCGGGGAGGTAGCCGACCTCCATCACGCCACCGAGCTCCGCGGCTCGGCGCAGACCCATCTGGAGGTCGCGCACGATCGTCTCGGCCGAGACCATGAACTCGTCCATGAGGATCATCCACGGCCCGACCGCCAGGCGACCGGCGGCGGCGAGACGGCGGATGGCCGCTTCGGCCTCGGGGCGGATCTCGACGTAGTCGTCGACGACGGCGGTCTGCCCGTCGAGCAGGAAGTGCCGGTACGACGGGTCACGCTCGAGCATCGGCAGGAAGTGGTCGAGGAGGTCGACCAGCCGGAGGCGGAAGGTCTGGAACGGCGAGTACCACTCGCGATCCCAGTGGGTGTGGGGGACGATCGACACGCGCACGGACATGCCGCCAGGTTAGGCGTCGGTACGATGGGCTCCATGCGGATCGCCCTCGGTTCCGACGAGCGAACGCCCCTCACGGATGCCGTCGTGGCCGACCTCGAAGCCAGGGGTCACGACGTCGTGCTGGTCGGCCCGCCTGCCGGTGGCGACGAGCAGTGGGCCGAGGTGGGGCAGGAGGTGGGTCGCCTGGTCGCGAGCGGCGAGGTCGAGACCGCCGTGCTGTTCTGCTGGACGGGTACCGGCGCCTCGATGGCGGCCAACAAGGTGCCGGGCGTGCGGGCGGCGCTCTGTACCGACGCCGAGACGGCGCGGGGCGCGAGGAAGTGGAACGACGCCAACGTGCTCGTGATGAGCCTTCGTTTGGCGAGTCCGCCCGTGGCGTCGGAGATGCTCGACGCCTGGTTCTCGACGGGGCCCGATCCTTCCGAAGCCGACAACATCCGAAGGCTCGACGCCCCGGCGCTGGAGCGCCCGCTGGCATAGGGTTTCGGGCGACGGCCCATGCGGGGCCCGATCGCCAGCATGCATCGCCAGCATGCATCGCCAGAATGCAGGAGACGACCGTGCCGACCTACGCCATGCTCTCGACCCTCGGCCCCGACGGTTGGGCCACCCTGCGGGAGAATCCCGACCGCCTCCGTCAGGTCAACGAAGAGGTCGAGTCGATGGGCCTCAGGGTGGTGGGGCAGTACGCGCTGCTCGGCGAGTACGACTTCCTCAACATCCTCGAAGCGCCCGACGAGGGGACGATGGCCCGGGCCGCGGTGGCCTTGGCCGCCCGGGGCACGCTGCGCACCCGCACGCTCCAGGCCATCCCCATCGAGGAGTTCATCACCTCGTTGAAGCGCGACCAGGTGGCCGCTGACTGACCTTCCGCACCGCGCCGACCATCGGGCGAGGGTCAGTACCACCACATCGAGCGGCCGCGGCGCTCGTCGCGCACGTCGTCTTCCGAGAACACCGCGGGAAGAACCTGTCCGTCGGAGCGGCGCCGGACCCGGTACCCCGGCCCTCCGTCGTCGGCGCCGGGCGGCACGACCTCGACGATCTCGAATCCTCGCGACCACCCCTGGTCGAAGCGAGACCTGACTTCGACGCGGTCGCCGGCTTGCACCTGGGCAAATCTACCGGGCGCGGTCCCGAACGTCGCCGTCGTGGAGGAGACGTCGTGCACGGGACACGCGTACCCGCGGTGGTACGGTCGCCAACGTGCCGACGAGCGCCCCGCCCGGCCTGAACGTCGAACGATCCTGCTGGGAGGCGGGCGCCGCCACCGTCGTCGGGATCGACGAGGTCGGCCGGGGTGCGTGGGCCGGCCCCGTCACCGTGGCTGCGCTGGTCGTGTCGTCGGAACGGCGCATCAACAAGGTGCGTGACTCGAAGATGCTGACGATCACTCAGCGCGAGCGCCTCTACGACCGCATCGCCGCATGGACGCCTGCCTTCGCCATCGGCCACGCCTCTCCAGAAGAGTGCGACGGGCTCGGGATGACCGAGGCGCTCCGCCTGGCGGGCGAGCGTGCGCTCGACGGCTTGGCCGCGGCCGGGTTCGCTCCCGACCGCATCCTCCTCGACGGCCACTTCGACTACCTGGGCCGGGGCGAGCAGGTGCAGACGATCGTCAAGGGCGACGCCACCTCGCTCGGCATCGCCGCCGCCTCGGTGATGGCGAAGGTCACTCGTGACCGGATGATGGCGGAGGAGGCGGAGTGCTACCCGGGCTTCGGCTTCGAGCGCAACGTCGGGTACCCGGCGCCGCACCACCAGGCGGCCCTGGCGGCGTACGGCCCGACGGCGATCCACCGCCGCTCGTGGATCTTCATGGACAATCTGCCCTGGTTCCGCTGCGGTCCCGCTCAGCGTTCCCTCTTCTGAACGCCGGCGTCTGACGATCGTTCGCTGACCGTTGCGTCAGAGGGTAGGGACCGATCGGCGCAGGTCGACCTCGTAGCCCATCTGCTCGAAGAATCCGGCGTGGAGGGCCTTCTCGAACGCGTGCCACTCCAACTCGGGCGACGCGGCCGGCGTGGGAGCCCCGGGAAGTTGCTCCGTCACCTGGTCGAGCGCGTCGTGGATGACGCTGTCGACGAAGGTGCCTTCGAGTTCCTCGCCGGAACACGGCGCCGACGTGACGGGCAGTGCCAGCGGGACGTCGACGCCGTCGTTGACCTTCGTCGCCTGGAGGAGTGCGCCGATGTTGTTGGCGTTGCGGTCGCGAGTGGTGAGCCACCACCCGTCGCCGCCCGACCCGGTCGCCGGAGCGCCGAGGAAGCGCCACTCGAGGAACCGCAGGATCGAGGTGTGGTCGTACACGTCGTGACCGACGTAGCCGGGGAGTGCGTAGGGCGACACCATGAAGGTCGGCGTGCGGAACCCGGCCTGGTCGAAGCCTTCGCTGGTGCGGTCGTCGGGGAGGAGCGGCGGCGGGACGTGGTCGAAGAACCCGCCCCACTCGTCGTAGTTGACGAACAGCACGCCCCGCTCCCACTGGGGCCCCTCCATGAAGGCCTTCACGATGTCGCCGACGAGGTTCTGCCCGGCCCGGACGTCGGCGTAGGGGTGGTCGTCGGTACGAAGGCCCGTCGTGAAGCCGGGGTCGACGAAGCAGACCTTCGGGAGCGTTCCAGAGGCGGCGCGGGCGAAGAAGTCCTCGAGGTGCTGCATGAACGGGAGCATCCGCGGGCCCCACAGCATGATCGCCGGGAGATCGACGAAGAAGTAGCCAGCGTCGACGCCCGGCACCATGCCCGCCTGGTCACGCAGGCGATCCCAGATGGTGTCCCAGGTGAAGCCGGTCTGGTGGCCGGGCACCTCCGGGGGGAGGGCGTTGCTCTTCAGGCCACCCGACTGCGCCGAGTGCATGTATTCGCGGTTGGGGAAGGTCGGGGCGAGCAGCGAGCAGTGGTAGTGGTCGAAGGTCGTGTACTGCCGGGCGAGCGTCGCGTAGAGCGGGAGGTCGTTGCCGAGGTAGTAGCCGAGGGCGTACTCGTCGTTGCCGCTTCCAGCAGCGAGGAACCCGCCGTCGCGCTGGGCCCGCCCGGCGTCCCACCCGTGGCCGGGGTCAGGGTGACCGCACCCCCGGTAGGCCTCGGTCCCCTGGTACGTCGAGGGCAGGTGGAAGGTGTCGACGGCGGTGCCCTCCGGGTCGAGATAGGTCTGGGTGTTGTCACCGCCGAACCCGAAGTCGGCGCCGTAGCGCCGCTTGCCCGTCTCGAGGTAGTGGTCGTCGGTGGCGAGCCATCCGAGGTAGTGGTCGAC
>DATLFW010000280.1:0-2377 GCA_035540775.1 Acidimicrobiia bacterium | reverse complement strand
GTCGAGTGGGGCGGCGGCGACAACGGCGGCGCCACGTTCCAGGGCGTCACCGCCGACAAGGTCGTGATCGTCCGCTGGCTCGGGCAGCTCGACCCGGCAACGGAGGCGATCCTCTCGGGCGCCTCGCTCTCCGACGGGCGGCCGAAGATCAAGGAGACCTTCGACGCCCTCTTCACGTACTCGAACCAGCACTACGAGACGTACGGCCGCGAGGTCGTGTACGTCGACATGCAGGCGAGCGGCCCGTCGGAGAACGACGAGGCGATGAAGGCCGACGCCCTGAAGATCGCCAAGGAGATCAAGCCCTTCGCCGTCATCGAGGGCGACCCCGCCGCAGGCATCCCCAACGTGCTGGCCCGGGAGCTGGCCCAGCTCGGCGTCCTGTGCTTGTGCACCACGTCGCTGACGTCGGACTTCTACAAGGAGCTGCCGCCGCTCATCTGGTCGTCGCTGCCGACGGCCACCGAGTACGCCGAGCACTCGGCGGAGTACATCGCCAAGAAGCTGTGGGGCAAGAAGGCCCAGTTCGCGGGCGACGAGCAGCTGCCGACGCAGCGCATGAAGGAGCAGACGCGCAAGTTCGGCCTCATCTACCTCGAGGGCGCACGCGGTCGCGTCGACCCGGAGGGTCGGCGGGTGCGCGACACGTTCGTCCGGGCCTTCGCCCGCTACGGCATGAAGTTCGACGCCGAGGTCGGCTACATCTACGACCCCGGCCGCAACCAGGCCGACGTGTCGAACATCATCGCCACGATGCGGCAGAACGGCATCACCACGATCGTGCCGGTCTGGGACCCGCTCTACCCGATCCTCATCACGCAGGAGGCGAGCCGCCAGCAGTACTTCCCCGAGTGGTTCGTCGTGGGGACCGGCCTGTCGGACACGACCACGGCCGGTCGGCTCTACGACCAGCGCCAGTGGCGCCACGCCTTCGGCATCAGCCCGCTGTGGGTCACGTGGACCTCGGTGGCGAACTCGAGCGGGTACCGCGAGTTCAAGCACGGCAACCCCAACGGCGAGCCGGGCGTCCTCGTGAACATCTACCGGGCCCGCATCGCCACGCTGTTCCGCGGCATCCACATGGCCGGTCCGAAGCTGACCCACGAGACCTTCGCCCGAGGCATGGTGAGCTTCCCGCCGACCGGCGGCCAGCCCCGGGCCCCGCTGGTGTTCCTCACCCGTGAGCTGCCGACCGAGATCAAGGACTTCGTCGAGGTCTTCTACGCCGCCGAGCAGCAGGGTCCCGACGAGCGGGGCCAGGGCGGCGCCGGGATGATCATGAAGACGAACGGCGGCAAGCGGTACAAGGTCGGCCAGTGGACGACCGAGCCGCCGCGGGTGTTCGACATGAACGGCGCCATCGCCGTGAGCGACGACCCGTCGCTCGGTGGCGACAACCTCGACCACGAGCGCGACGGCCACCGCCACGACCCGAACCAGCGCTGCCTGAGCTGCCGGTAGGCGTCCTTCCCTACCGGCAGGTAATGGGGGATGATCTGCGGCGGTGGAGGCGGATCCCGACCTCGCGGCCTACGCCGTGGTCGCCCACGGGCTTCTGACGTCCGCCTCCGTGATCGTCGGCCTCGCCGAGAGCCTCGAGTCGCAGTGGGCGTCGCTCGACGACGAGCGGCGCCGTGAGCTGGTGACCTCGATGGGCGACCAGGCCCGCACCATCCACGGCGTGCTCCAGGCGCTGGTGACCGCCGCTCCGCCCGAGGTCTTCCAGCCGCTGCGTGACGCCATGGCCGGCCAGATTCACCCGGTCGAGGCCGCCACCGAGGACCGCAGCGCCGCCGCCACCGAGGGGTCGCCGAAGACCTCCATCGACTGAAGCGGGGCGCGCCCCCACAGCCACAGGTAGAGCGACGACGACGGTCCGCGCACGGCGGCGTCGCCCTTCGCGTGGCCGCGGCCGACCCCGACGACGTCCTGCCCGAGGGTGAGCAGCCACTCGCCCGCGGCATCGGTGGCGTGGAGGTGCACGGTCTCGCCGTCGCCGAAGGGTGGGGTGCCGAACGTCGGGAGGAACACGTCGAGCACCTCGTCGACGCCGTCGATCGCGAGCGCGGCGTCGACCTCGCCGCCGGCGCCACCGGTGGCCTGCTCGGCGTCGACGCGGTGCACGGCGGTCTCGTGCGCCATCCGCCGCGCCCACCAGCCCGCCGTGCCGCCGCCGGCGAAGAACGACCACATCTCGGCGTCGGGGTCGGTGCTCTGCAGCCGCGCGAGCAGCTCGCCGTGCCAGCGGGCCGCCCAGTCGACGGTGCCGTCCGTCGGCGGCGGCTCGAGCTGGCCCCCCTTCTGCGACGGGCGCTCGAGGTCGCCCGTGCGGAGGAGGTACGCCGTCCGCTGGTGGACGAGCCCCAGGTGGCCCGCC
>DATLFW010000279.1:0-2696 GCA_035540775.1 Acidimicrobiia bacterium | reverse complement strand
GTGTGCGTGTGGTGGGGGATCTTCCTCGTCGTCGCGCCGACGCCGCTCGGGTTCGCGGCGGTCGTCGGGCCGCTGCTCGTGACGGTGTTGGTGACGCGCGTGTCGGGCGTGCCGTTGACGGAGAAGGGCATCGGCACGAGGCGTCCCGCCTACCGGGAGTACGCGTTTCGTACCAACGCCTTCTTCCCCGGACCCCCGCGTGACACGCCGACCGCCCGCACCGTCATGCCGTCGCTCGACGCCCTCGCCCGCCAGCGCGAACGCCGCTTCGGCGGCCGCAGCGGCCCCCCGCCGATCCACCCCTGAGCGGCGCGTTCAGCGGGTGGACAGTTATTAGCCATTTTGCTAATGATTGAACGATGCAAGTTCCCGGCGTCGCGGACCAAAGCGGCGTGTTCCGTGCGCTCGCCGACCCCACCCGGCGCCAGATCCTGCAAGACCTGCGGGTGGGCGAGATGACCGCCGGCGAGATCGCGTCGCGCTTTCCCATCACCGCTCCGTCGATCTCGCGCCACCTCGGTGTTCTCAAGTCCGCCGGCCTCGTCACCGAGCGCCGAGAGGCGAACCGCATCTACTACTCGCTCCTCGAAGATCGCTTGGCCGCGTGCGTCGGGTCATTCCTCTCGACCGTCTGCCCGGAGCAGATCGTGATGCGTCGACGCGCGAAGAGCCGGCGCTCGTGAAACCGCCCGTACTCACGGGCGTCGTCGAACGCCGACTCCTCGTCAACTACGCCCTCGACGTCGACGTCGCCGCCCGCCTGCTCCCGGCTCCCTTCCGACCGCAGGTGGTCTCCGGCCACGCCGTGGCCGGGGTCTGCCTCATCCGCCTCGGATGTCTGCGTCCGCGCGGGCTTCCGGCGATCGTCGGGGTACGGAGCGAAAATGCAGCCCACCGGTTCGCAGTCGAATGGGACACGCCGGGCGGCCCTGCACAGGGCGTCTTCATTCCACGGCGGGACACCAACGCCCTCCTCAACACGCTGATCGGCGGTCGGCTGTTTCCGGGTCGCCACCACCGAGCCTCGGTTCACGTGGACGAGTCGGCCAGCGGAGTGCGGGTGGGCTTCGAGAGCGTGGACGGGTTTGCATCCGTCGATGTCTCGGTAACCCCCGGCACGTTCGCCAGCAATCTGTTCGGCGATCTCGACGAAGCCTCCAACTTCTTCGAACGTGGCTGCGCGGGGTTTTCCGCCACAGACCGCCTTGGGATCTTCGATGGACTCGAGCTCCGAACTGACGAGTGGAGGGTCGAACCAATGGAGGTCGGTCGTGTCCGCTCGAGCTACTTCGACGACCCGGCGCGCTTCCCGCCCGGAAGTGCCCGCCTCGACCACGCGCTGCTGATGCGCGACGTCTCCGTCACGTGGCACCCTCTCGGACGATCTGCCATCCCTCGCGGGAACGTGGCCTCCGAAACGGCACATCGTCGCGGCCAAAGGGCCAAGAACGAGCAGTGGGCCGCGAGGGGATCGAACCCTCGACCTTGGGATTAAAAGTCCCCTGCTCTCCCAACTGAGCTAGCGGCCCACCTGCATGCTACGAGGGGTCGAAGGTCCAGCGGGTGGCTCGGCGGGCGAAGTCTTCCTCCGTCTCGATCATCCCGAACGCCTTCTCGGGCGTCACCTCGATCATGTGGGCCTCGCGGAGGAAGTCGCCCGAGTAGCCCGGCGAGAGCGGTTGGTACTTCGGCAGGTACCGCTCGATCCACCACTCCATCCGCTCGCCGGGCGGCACGACGGCCGCCATCCCCTCGACCGACACGCA
Source organism: Acidimicrobiia bacterium (assembly GCA_035540775.1). Classification (GTDB taxonomy): domain Bacteria; phylum Actinomycetota; class Acidimicrobiia; order IMCC26256; family JACPCJ01; genus DATLFW01. The sequence continues at coordinate 930 of DATLFW010000279.1, read as the reverse complement.
CTCGACGGTGTTCTCGGTCGTCACGACGACCCGGGGGTTCTCGGCGACGTTGCGGGCCTTGCGGGCGCTGGGTGCACACGTGAACGAGAACCGCGACTCGTCGGCGTCCCACACGCCCCAGACCGGCATCGAATGCGGGCGGCCGCTCCCCGACACGGTCACGACCCAGTAGTTCCGGCAGGGCACCAACCGCTCCACCGCCCACGACCACGGCAGCGGCTCCCAGTCGTCGCCGCCGACGCCGTAGTCGGCCATGCGGGGCTGTTCGGGGCGAACGGACGTCATGACCGGATCGTACCGGCGGGGCCCGGACGCACTCACGAGGTGAGATCGCCGCGAGTGCGCAACTACGCTCAGGCCGTCTCACGACGAACCCCGGTCCGTACGGAGGCTTCCCACATGCACCGAATGCGAGCCGTCGCGCTCGCCGCCGCCGCTCTGGTGCTGACGGCCACGTTCCCCTCCGGCGCTGCGCGCGCCGGGGAGCCGTTGGCGCAGGCCGACGCCCGCCGCAAGCGAGAGCAGGTGGAGCGCCAGCTCGACGTCGCCCGGGCGAGCGACGCCCAGGTCGAGGCCGAGTTGGCCCGGCTGGAGACCGACCTCGCCAACCGGCGTCGCGAGGCGACCCGGGTGCGGGCCGAGGCCGAGGCCGCCATGGAGTCGGTGCGCGTGGTGCGGGCTCAGGTCGAGGCGCTGCGCCGGCAGGCCGCCGCCCGGCAGGCCGACTTCGACCGTCGCATCGTCGACTCCTACATCCACTCCGGGTTGAGCGACACCTCCGCCTCTCCCCTCGAGGCCCTCGACGCCATGGACGCTCTCCGTCCCGCGCCATCCGCACGGCGAAGGCCTCGCGACGGAGAGCGTCCATGGCGTCGAGGGCCTCGAGGGGAGAGGCGGAGGTGTCGCTCAACCCGGAGTGGATGTAGGAGT
>DATLFW010000278.1:0-2901 GCA_035540775.1 Acidimicrobiia bacterium | reverse complement strand
AGCGCGTAGCCGCCGGCGCCCAGAATGCCGACGAGCAGGATGAGCATGAACTCGTCGAGCCGGCGGCGGGTCGGAATGCCGACGGGGAGGGCGTCGTCGGCTCGGTCGGCGCTGACGTTCACTGCGTCGTCGTGGTGGGGGGTTCGTCGGCCGCGTCGGTGGTCGACGTCGTCGCCTCGGTCGTGGTCGTGGCGGCGCGACGGTCCTCGACGCGGCGATTGAGGCGGCGGAGGAACGCTTCGGCGTCGGCTCGGTCCGAGAAGCGATGGCCGTCGTCGAGGTCGGCGCGCTGATTCTGGGTGAGGTCGCGAGCGTCGAGCCGCGTCACGGCTTCCACCGTCGGGTCCCAGAGGAAGAAGCCTCCCGGGACGCCCTTGTAGAGCACCACCTGTTCCCGTTCGCCTTCGAGCCCCACGAAGTAGGTGCTGCGGGCGTACCACCCGAGGATGCCGACGGCGATGCCGATGACGAGCAGGATCGGGAAGGCGTAGAGCACGAGGCGCCCGATCGAGAGGCGCCGCCCGCCTCCGCGCGCCCGGCGCTCCCGCCTCCCTCGGCGGCCGCTGCCGTCGGCTCCGTCCGCCCGTTCCCACTCTCCGGTCGGCGCGCCCGTCGTCTCCCGCACCGCCGCCGACGCGGCCATGGTCGCCGACCGGTCACCGTCACCCTCGACGTCGACGACGACGACCGTGATGTTGTCGTCGCCCCCGGCGGCGTTGGCCGCCTCGACGAGCGCGTCGGCGGCCGTCTGGGGGTCGGCCGTGCGGCGGAGCAGGTCGAGGATGCGGTCGTCGCGGAGCATCGACGTGAGTCCGTCAGAGCAGAGGAGGAGGCGATCGCCGGAGCGGAGCTCGACCTCGTAGGTGTCAACGACGACGTCGTCGTCGATACCGAGCGCCCGAGTGATCACGGAGCGCTGAGGGTGGACGGCCGCCTGGTCGGGGGTGAGGCGACCCTCGCGCACCAACTCCTCGACGAGGCTGTGGTCGTCGGTCACGCGGGTGAGTTGGCCGTCTCGGAGGAGATAGGCACGCGAGTCGCCGACGTGGGCGATGCGCGCCGTTCCCTCGACGATCTGCATCGCCGTCAGCGTCGTCCCCATGCCGCGCATGTCGGGGTTCGCCTGCGCCTTCTCGAACACGACGGTGTTGGCGTCGCGGATGGCCTCGTCGAGCGGCGTGCCGTCGACGGCCCGGTCGCTGACCGCCTCGAGAGCGGTGCTCGACGCCACCTCGCCGGCCCGGTGGCCGCCCATGCCGTCGGCGACGGCGTAGAGGAGACGGTCGTCGTCGCAGAGGAAGGCGTCCTCGTTGGCGGAGCGTGAGCGGCCGACGTCGGTGGCGCCCCCGACGCGCAGGCTGAGCTCGCTCATTTCGACAGCTCCAGCACGGTCTTGCCGACCTGGATGCGGTCACCCTTCGTCACCGGCATTGCGTGGGTCAGGCGCTGGCGGTTCAGGTAGGTGCCGTTCGTCGAGCCCAGATCCTCGACGTAGACCTCACCGTCACGCATGTAGACGCGCGCGTGGAGCTGCGAGACGAAGTGGTCGTCGGGCAGGGAGATCTGGCAGCTGGTTGCCCGGCCCAGCGTCAACTCGTCGCCGACGTCGTAGATCCGCCCCTTCTGATCGGAGGGGGCGACCACCCGCAGACGCGTGGCCTTGGCGCGACGGTTGCGGACCCGCCCGCCCGACACGGGCACGACCACGCCGCCGCCGGTCGACCGGCCGCCCATCTCGAGGTAGACGACCCGCACGATCCGGGCGAGGAAGAGATAGAGGAGCGCCAGGAAACAGAACTTGAGGATGGTGAGGATGGCTTCGGGCATCGACGGTCAGGATGCCTTGAAGCGCAGGAGCGTGTCGCCGACCCGGATCTGGTCGCCGTCCTCGAGGACGTGCTCGGTGACGAGGCGGCCGTTGACCTCCGTGCCGTTCGTCGAACCGAGGTCGACGACGCGGAAGGTGTCGGCGTCGGGCCGGATCTCGGCGTGCTTGCGGGACACCTTCGGGTCGTCGACCGTGATGTCGGACGACTCGAGGCGACCGATGGTGACGGTGCGGGCGCCGAGGCGGATCTGCTCGCCGTCGGGCGTCACGACCGTTCCCACGGCTCCGCCGCCCGCGTCGTCGATTTCGGCGTCGACGTACAGGTCGCCCCGCTGCATGCCGGGATCGACTTCGAGTTCGACCTCGACCGGTCCGACGAAGCGGTAGCCCTCCTGGCGGGCGTGTTCGCGGGCGTAGTCGGCGAGTTCGCGGAGCAGGGCGTGCTCGAGTCCCGACAGTTCGGTGTGGTCGTCCTCGCTCACCCACACCGTGAAGCGGTTGGGCGCGATGACGCTTCGCACCCCGACGGTGCGCTTGTCGTCGATCTCCCGCACGATGCGCCGCCCGATCTCGACGGGCTGGAGGCCGCTGCGGAACGCCTTGGCGAAGGCGCCTTCGACGAGTTGCTCGAGCTTTCGCTCGAACTGCTTGAGACCCACGGGCGGGATTGTACCCAGGGGTTGCGCCGATGGATCCGGCGCCCCGAGACGAGGGGAGGCGCGTGGCGTTGGTATCCTCGGCGCTTCGCACGGGCGAGTGGCGGAATTGGCAGACGCGCAGGCTTCAGGTGCCTGTGGGGGCAACCTCGTGAGGGTTCAAGTCCCTCCTCGCCCACTCACGATTGGGCAGTTGCCCACGACCTCGAGGAGTGCTCCGAGGGTCCTGGGGACTGTCCGGAGTGCGCGATTGCCGGCAGTCACCTCGACCGGACGGTCGACGGCATGGCTGTCAACGGACTCGCTCTGAAGGCCCGCTCCGATCTTCTTGTCTCCCGCCTGCGCGGGGCCGTTTCGGATCACCACCGTGAATCTGGCGGGGCCGATGCCCGCCCGGTTCTGGCGGAGGTGCTGCAG
>DATLFW010000277.1:0-2913 GCA_035540775.1 Acidimicrobiia bacterium | reverse complement strand
GGTCAGGCGTATCTCTCGGGGGTCGCCGCCGTCGGCGACGGCTCGGACGACGATGTCGCGATCGGTCACGATGCCGGCCACTGCGTCGCCGTCGACGACGAGCACGTCACCGATGTCGTGCTCCCGCATCAGCGCCGCCGCCTCGGCCACGCTGGCCGACGACGGGAGCGTCACGGGGCTGCCGGTCATGACCTCCCGTACGGTCGTCGCCATGTACGCCTCCATGCTCGGGGTCTCGCGGGATCGCTACCCGGCAGATCGGCCGCGGAAACAGCGTGGTGTCGGGCGTCGCTGGGCATCGCGCGGGGGAGGTGTGGCCGAGTGCAAGGGGGCCCCATGAAGGCACTGACGTGGCACGGCCGGCGTGACGTTCGAGTGGAGGACGTCCCGGACCCGCGCATCGAGGAGCCGACCGACGCCATCGTGCGCGTGACCACCACGGGGGTGTGCGGGTCGGATCTCCACCTCTACGAGATCCTCACCATGTACATGACCCCGGGCGACATCCTCGGGCACGAGCCCATGGGCGTTGTGGAGGAGGTCGGAGCCGACGTCGAGCACGTCTCGGCCGGCGACCGGGTCGTCATCCCGTTCAACATCTCCTGTGGGCATTGCTTCATGTGCGACGGCGGGCTCTACTCCCAGTGCGAGACCACGCAGGTCAGGGAGCACGACAAGGGTGCAGCGCTGTTCGGATACACCAAGCTCTACGGCGCCGTCCCCGGCGGCCAGGCCGAATACCTGCGCGTCCCCCAAGCCCACTTCGGACCGATCCGGGTGCCCGAAGGCCCGCCCGACGAACGCTTCCTCCTCCTCTCTGACGTCCTGCCGACGGCATGGCAGGCGGTCGAGTACGCCGCCGTTCCGAAAGGCGGAAGCGTCGCCGTCCTGGGTCTCGGTCCCATCGGCCAGATGGCAGCCCGGATCGCCCTTCATCGGGGAGCCGAGCGAGTGTTCGGCGTCGACCTCGTCGGCGACCGGCTCGCCATGGCCTCGCGCCACGGAGTCGAGGTCCTCGACCGCCGCGAGATCGACGACCTCCCGGCGGTGCTCCGAGACCTCACCTCGGGGCGAGGCCCCGACTCGGTGATCGACGCCGTCGGCATGGAGGCGCACGGGTCGCCCGTCTTCGAGACGCTCCAACGGGGAGCGGGGTTCCTGCCGCGCCCGGTTGCCGAGAAGATGACCGGGAAGATGGGCGTCGACCGTCTGGCGGCGCTCCACGAGGCGGTCGAGATCGTGCGGCGGGGAGGAACCCTCTCGATTTCGGGGGTCTACGGCGGCGCCGTCGACCCGATGCCGATGATGGCCCTGTTCGACAAGCAGATCCAGATCCGGATGGGGCAGGCGAACGTGAAGGCGTGGATCGACGACATCTTCCCGCTCCTGCTCGGCGACGACGATCCACTCGGCGTGATGGACCTCACGACGCACACCGTCCCGCTCGCCGAGGCTCCCTCGGCGTACGCCGACTTCCAGCACAAGCGTGACGGGATGGTGAAAGTCCTCTTGCGGCCCTGAGACAGGGCGCACGCCGATCAGCCCGGGGCCCGGGACGGGATGGCGAACCAGTCGGCCGCCGTCCGTCCGGGTTCGTACGTCCCGTCCAGGCCCTTGGCGACGATGCCCCGGCCACCCTGGGCTGCCACGGCCTCCAGGAACGAGTCCGGATCACCGAGGCGGTGGCGGGGCGTCTGCCAGGCGTCCGACGCCAGGTCGAGGTCGAGCAGGCGAGCCCGGCGGTCGACATAGCGCAGCGCGACCAGCGGGTGCCCGTCGAGCCACAGCAGGTCGACGAGGAGGGCGGCCACCGGGTGGCGACGTTCCAGTCGCTTGGCGCGGTCGGGGCGTGCGCCGAGACGGGCGTCGACGCCGGCCGGGTCGTGCTGCGGAACGCCTCCCTCGCCGACTCCGACGAGCACGGCGTCGAAGATGGCCTCCGTCGAGCCGAGGGCGGGGCCGAGGCGACGGACCTCCGGGAGGAGGTCGGTGACCGGCGTGCCGTCGACCGTGACGTCCACGCGGCCGCCGGAAGAGGTGACGAGACATCGCCGCCCGGTCCACCAGATCTCGTAGCCGTACCGGTCGCGTTCCTCGGGGAGGGCGTCGAGCGCGTCGACTGGGGTCGCCTGCATCGGCGTCCAGTCCATGGGCGGGGGGCGACGGTCAGGATCGCTCGGCGGGTCCATCCGATGGACCATCCACTGGTCGCCGTCGGTCGAGAAGAGGGCGTACCGGCCGCTCACCCTCTCGCCGTGCAGGGCGACGACCACCTTCTCCGGTTCGAGCTTCTCGAGGTCGTAGGTGCCCCGATCCCAGATCGTCATGGTCCCGGCCCCGTAGCTGCCGGCCGGGATCTCTCCCGAGAACTCGAGGTACTCCAGCGGGTGGTCCTCGGTGTGGACGGCGAGGTTGTTCTCGTCGGGCGACCACGGGAGGCCGCGAGGAACGGCCCACGACCACAGGACACCGTCGTGTTCGAGGCGCAGGTCCCAGTGGAGACGGGTGGCGTGGTGCTCTTGGATCACGAAGCGCGGCCGCTCGCCGTCGGTGTCGCCACGTGCCGATCCCGCCGGCTCTGGCGAGGCGTCGAAGTCGCGCTTCTCGCGATACCTGGAGAGGCGGTCCTCAGAGGCCATCGGTGAGGCGGGTGAGGGTTGCCTGCATGACGCCCGTGACGTGGCGGTAGGCGTCGCCGAGGTCGCGGAAGCGGCGCACGTCGACGGGATCGAGCACTTCGATCGACAGGCGGGCGGGGAGCGGGATCCATCCGGCCAGGTTGCCGATGGTGAGGCCGAACGGAACGCCGGCGGCCACCGGGAGGACCTTCACGCCGAAGAGGCGGCGGAACCCGGTGATCTCCGCAAGCCGGCGACCGTCGGTGATTGGGAGGTACGTCTGTTGCCCGCCTGC
>DATLFW010000276.1:0-6628 GCA_035540775.1 Acidimicrobiia bacterium | reverse complement strand
GCCGTCCCCATGCCCGAACGGATCGGGTACGCCATCCTGGCCGCCGTACTCGGGTTCTTCGCCCTCTCCTATCTCGGCGGGTTGCGGGCGACGCACCGGGATGCCCCGGCACCGCCCTCCCCGGCATGACTCGTCTCACCGTCTGGTCCGACTACGTCTGCCCGTTCGCGTACGTCGGTCACTTGCGGTTGCGGCGGGCGCAAAAGGTGGCCCCGGACGCCGTGATCGAGTGGCTGCCGTTCGAGCTGCATCCCGAGACGCCGCCGCAGGGCGCGCCCCGTGCCGACCTGCGGCGGGTGGCCGAGGCAGCCGGGGCGGGCGGTCGTCGGGGCGTCCTCCGCGAGTTGTTGGACGAGGAGGGCGTGCGGCTTCGCCCGTCATCGGTGCAGTTCAGCTCGCGCTTGGCGCTGCAGGCGGCGGAGTACGCGCGGGATGCGGGGGCGTTCGACGCCATGCACGACCGGCTGTTCGCCGCCGCCTTCGAGGACGGCCTCGACCTCGGTCGGGCGGACGTGCTCGGGGAACTCGCCGACGAGGTGGGGCTCGACGGTCGGGATCTGGTGGGAGTCGTGACGGCCCACGGGTATCTGCATCGGATCGTGGATGCGCTCGAAGCAGCGATGTTCGCCGGCGTGACAGGCACGCCCACTTACCGATGTGCCGACAACAGCGTCTTGCGAGGCGTGCAACCCGTCGCCCGCCTGGAGGAGGCCCTGACGTGATCGAACTCGCCCCCGGCATTCACCGGGTGCCGGTGACTCCGGCCGACCTGGTCAACGTGTTCCTGTTCGAGGAACCGTCCGGCGAACTCACGCTCGTCGATGCCGGGGTGAAGGGGTCGCCGAAGCGGGTTCTGGCGGCCATCGAGGCACTCGGGCGGTCGCCGGCCGACGTGACCCGAATCGTCCTCACCCACGCGCACGCCGACCATGCGGGCGGCGCCGCCCGGATGCAGGCCGCCACCGGGGGGCGCGTTCACGCGCATGCCGACGATGAGGCCTACGTGCGCGACGGACGGGTGCCGCCGCGCGACCGGCGCTCGATCCTGGGACGGTTGCTGCAGATGCTCCCCGACGGCTTCGCACCTCTGGCGGTCGACGAGGTCTTCACCGACGGCGGGGTGCTCGACGTCGCCGGGGGGTTGCGGGTGGTGCACACGCCGGGACACTCGCCCGGCCACGTGTCGCTGTTCCACGAGGGGAGCGGTGTCCTGCTGACCGGCGACGCCCTGTTCAACTGGACCCGTCGGATCCAGTTCTCCCCGCGGTTCTTCTGCACCGACATCCCGATGTCGAGGGAGACGGCCTTCCGCCTCGGCGACCTCGACTTCGAGACCGTGGCGTTCATGCACGGCCCCGAGATCCGGGACGACGCGCAGCGGCGCGTCCAGGACTTCCTCGCCCGCCGCATCACGGGGCGGGAGTGAGCCGGGACTATTCCGGCAGGTCGATGCGGGCGAGCCAGAGGCCGGGCGCCTCGAACTCGGCCCGGGTCGGGAAGAAGCGCTCGTCCTCCCACAGGCGGCGGAGCGCGTCGGGGCCTTCCCGTTCGGCGACGCCTTCGCAGAAACCGTGAGGCTCAGGGTCGGCCTGGACCCCAAGGAGCGCTTCGAGGAACCGGGCGGCCTCGCCGCGCTCGACACGGTGGCGGTGGCAGGCCTCCCGGATGCGGTCGAACTCCGTGATGAGCCGTCGGCCCACCCGCTCGACCACGAAGTCGGCGTAGTCCTCCACCACGGCGGTCGTGAGTTGAAGCTCGGCCATGGCGGCTTGCTGACGGGGGGTGCGGATGGCGCCGAGGAACTCGACGGGGTCGGCGACGGCCGACTGGAACGTCGAGGGGTCCATCGGGTCGAAGTCGCCGAGCTGGGCCTGGACGGCGTTCGGGTCGACCTCGAAGGCGGAGGCGAAGGCGAGACCCCGGTCGACGAGCTGGCGTCGTACCCAAGGCGCGGACTGGACGGCGGCGTGGGCGACCTCGGTGAGGGCCAGGTAGAAACGAAACTCGTCGCGAGGGAGCGACCAGTCTTCTTCGAACGCCGTCACGTTCGGTCCGACGAAGACCACGGCGGGCTCCACGTCGAGCGGCATGGGCATCTCGTACCGGCTCAGGGTGAGCGGGGAGAGGTGTCCGATCATGAACCCTGCCTGCACGCCGAGGAGCATGGGTGCCATGGCGGTGATGAGGCCGCCGATGTCGGCACCCGCGAGGTCCCCGGTCGGCTCAGCCTCCGTCCCCTCGGGTCCGGCCGCCATCCGCTCGGCGAGGACGGTGAGGACGGGCCGAAGGCCTTCGAGGGTGGCGTGCGCCCACTCGACCCGACCGAGCACCTGGGCGGTCGGCGGGAGGTCGGCGCCTAACCCGCTCATTTCCGTGACGTGGAGCTGGGCGGTCCGCGTGAGGTCGGTGAGGGCGGCGGTGAGTTCCTGGTCGGCGACCGCGGCCGGCCCGCCCTCGGCCTGTGCCGCCACCCACGCCGCCACCTGCTTGGCGACGTCGAAGTTGAGCGGCCCCTCACTGCGGAACATCCGAAGGATCTGCTCGAAGTCGAAACCCCCCGGACCTTGTGATCCGTCGCTCACGGGGCCAGTCTAGGGACATGCCGACCGTTGCCATCACCGGGGTCTCCGGCCGTGTAGGCCAGCGCTTGCTCCGGGCGCTCGCCGATCGTGACGTTGCTGCACAGGTCGTCGGCCTCGACCTCCAGCAGCCCTCGTACCGGCCCCGGTCGCTCACCTTCCACGCCGTCGACCTCGGTTCGGCCGACCTCAAGCCGCTGCTCGAAGGCGTCGACGTCGTCGTCCACCTCGCCTCCCTCTTCGCCCCCGTCCCCGACGAGGAGGTGATGGCGCGCGTCAACATCGAGGGGACGCGCCGTCTCCTCGACGCCGCCGCCGCCACCGGCGTCGGCAAGGTCGTGGTCGTCTCCTCGGCGGCCGTCTACGGCGCCTGGCCCAACAACCCGACCCCCATCACCGAGGACGTCGCCGTCCGCCCGAACGCCGGGTTCGACTTCGCCGTGCACAAGGCGGAGATCGAGCGGATGCTTGTCGAATGGCGTGACGAACATCCGGGCGTCGTCACCACCGTCTTGCGCCCGCCCCTCGTCCTCGGGGGCGGCACTCCCGACTCCGTGGCCGCCGTCGTTCGCGGCCGGTTCCCGGTGCGTGTCCGGGACGCCGCTCCCGACGTGCAGTACGTGCACATCGACGACCTCGTGTCGGCGCTGGTCCTGGCGGTCGAGTCCGACCTGCCCGGCGCCTACAACGTGGCGCCGGACGGTTGGCTCAGCGACGAGGACGCCCGGGCGCTCGCCGGCCGGGTACCGCGTCCCCCGGTGCCGGCCGATGTCGCCGATCGCATCCTGCGTCGCCTCTGGGCGGGCGGCGTCTCCGACATCCCGCCCGGGATGGTTCCCTTCTTCGTCCACCCGTGCGTCGTCGCCAACGACCGGCTGAGGGCCGCCGGTTGGCAGCCCCGCCACACGACCGACGACGCCATCCTGGCGTGCGTGGAGGAAGCGGGAGAGCCGGTGGCCGGGCGATCGCCGAAGGTCACCCTGGCCGTCGCCGGCGGACTCGCGGTCGCCGCCGCGGGGATTGCCTGGGGGGCGCTCCGCCGCCGCCGCTAAGACGGCGTGAGCGGCAGCGGGACGGTCAGGCCATCGCCGACGCCAGCAGCCAGTCGTCCCACTCGTCGGTGAAGTAGCGCACCCGGGTCTTCTTGTACTCCTTCACCGACCAGAGCAGGCAGTACTCGTCGACGCCCGTCTCGCTCTGGATCGCTTCGACGGTTGCCTCGCAGTCGCGAGCAGACCGGCCGTGGATCATCGTGAACACCGAGTACGGCCAGTCGGGGTAGGTCGGGCGGCGGTAGCAGTGCGAGACGGCGGCGAAGCCGGCCATCTCGGGGCCGATCTCGTCGAGCCGGTCCTCGGGCACCGCCCACACACCCATGGCGTTCGCCTTGAATCCGGCGTGGCGATGGTTCATCACGGCGGCGAAGCGTCGCATGAGCTTGCGCTCCTTGAACGACCGGATGGCGTCCAGCACGTCGTCTCCGGTGACCGGCACACCGGCCAGCGCCTCGATCTCCTTCGCCTCGGTGTCGAAGGGTCGCTCGGTCAGGGGGAGGTCTTCCTGCACGACCCGGATGACGGCGATCTCGAGGTCGGTGAGCTGCGGCGCTTCCATCTCGGGCCGGCGTTCCGGGCGCTCGTGCTCTTGCACCTCGGCCTTGGCGTCGGCGGCGGTCTTGCCCGTCATGTCGAGCTTCACGCCGATCTTGTAGAGCTTGAGGGTCGGCAACACACGCGTCACCTCGGCCCCCGACTCACGGTGGAGTCGGTCGGTGTGGTCCTCGAGGCGCTCCCCGGGCGGGACCGCCACCGTGTACCAGAGGTTGAAGTCGTGGTTGCGCTTGTAGTTGTGGCTGACACCCGGGTGCGCACTGATCACGGCGGCCGCAGCGTCGATGCGATCGGGATCGACCTTGCAGGCCACCAGGCTGGAGCCGTACCCGAGGGCGCGGGTGTCGAAGATGGCGGAGAGCTGACGGAGGACGCCTTCGTCCTTCACCCGGGCGACCCGCTCCATCACCTCGGATTCCGACATCCCGAGGCGCTCGCCGAGCACCGCGTAGGGCTGCGCGTCGAGCGGGAAGTCCCACTGGACGGCGTTCAGAAGTTCCTGGTCGACGGGGTCGAGCGCCATGCGACCATGGTCGCGGGAGGTCGTCGCCGCGACAAGTCGCCCGGCGTCAGCGCCCGTCGAGACGGGCGGTGAGTTCCAATTCCGCCTCTGCGCGCCGCACGACAATCCGGACCCGCTCGCCCGGAGCGCGGGACCGAACTGCCCGCATCAGGGCCCCCGTGTCCGGAATCGGGTCGTCGCCCACGGCGGTGACGATGTCGCCCGGTTGAATCCCCGCTCGTCCGGCTGGACTGTCCTCGGCGACGGAGACGACGACCGCGCCCCCCGCCGAGGGTTCGTCGCGCGCCCCGATCCCGAGCCAGGCGTGGGTGACGTCCCCACCGCCGAGAATGGCCTCCACCGACCGCGCCACGGTGGCCGCCGGCACGGCGAGCGGCCGGCCGCCTCGCTCACTGCGTGCCGACGTCACGATCCCGACCAGGCGACCGTCGGCGTCGAGGAGGGCGCCTCCCGCGGCCGACGCCCCCGTCGCGGCTTCGAACTCGATGGCGTCGACGAGCCACGTGTCGTCGAGTGGAACGGCGACTCCGGTACCCGCCACGCGTCCACCAATGACGCGGACACCGCCGGATCGTGCCTCCATGGCCACCACCTGGCACGGCTCCCCGGAGTGGGTGCCCGCCGCCGACGCGAGGCGCGAGAAGGCGGGGGCGCCGAGCAGGCGCGTCGGGACGCGCAGGACGGCGACGTCGGTCTCGACGTCGACGCCGACGACCTCGGCTCGGATCTCGGCGTCGGCGGTTCGCAACTCGATGCTGGCGGCGCCGTGCACCACGGCAGCCGACGTCACGACGACGCCGTCCGACCCGTAGACGACGGCAGATCCGTACCGCGGCTTCGGCCCGTCCCATGCCACGACCTCGAGGACCGGGGCGGGAATCTCCTGACCTCCGACGCCGGCGGGGCGCAGCGCCGTCGGCAAGACGGTCGCGAGGTCATCCGCGGGGTCGCGGTCCAGAGCCAGCATCACGACCCCGGCCGTCAACAGGGCAGAGACGGCCGCCACTGCCACCGGGACGGCCATGTGCCAGAGGCGAGAGCGGTGAGACCGGCGTGGTGGCACACCCGCAACCCGCGACACGCCGACGGGGGGCAACTCCGACGGGTGGAACCAGGGTCGGTCCGAGGGACCGGGATGGGGGTGCGGCCCCGAATCGTCGTCGCCGGGGGGCGTGCCGGGGGGCATCCCGCGGAGTGTAACGACGGGTCCGAAGAGACGGGCGTCGGCCTTGCCGTGGCTCGGTGGGCGTCGGGGGAGCGGCGGTCACCGCAAACGCCCGACGGGAAAGGTGCGACAATGACCGGTCGTGGACCGGGTGCGGACACGGATGTGGACGCTCGGCGCCCCCGACGACGTTCGCCTCCGCCAGCGAGAGGCGATGTTCGTCTGGGTGCGCTGGGCGTTCGTGGGAGTCGCGGTGCTGGGATCCGCGCTCGACGACGGTCGCAGCGCGGCCCTCGCGTGGTCGGCGCCCGTCGTCCTCGCCGCCGTGAACGTCCTCGCGGTGGTCGGCCCGCGACGGATCCGTTCCACCCGCGGTCTCACCATCCTCGGCGTCGTCGTCAACGTCGGCGACTTCGTCGTGGTGACCATCTCCCTCTTCACGTACTCAGGCAACGCCGACACGGCGACGCCGCTCCTCCTCGTCCTCGTCGTGATCGAGGCGGCCATGCGCTGGAACGTGACGGGGGCGGCGGCCGGGGGTGCGGCCGCCGGGGCGGTGGTCGTCGCCTGGATGGTGGAACGCGAGGCGACGTACGGGATCGATGCCCGCTTCTCGACGGCGCTCGCCCGCGTCGGCGCCTACATCCTCACCGGGGCGCTCCTCGGCGCCCTCATCCGCCAGCTCGAAGGGGCCGGGCGCGAGGTGCAGCGCCAGATCCGCCGCACGGACGCCGTCGGTCGTTTCGCCCTC
>DATLFW010000275.1:0-7293 GCA_035540775.1 Acidimicrobiia bacterium | reverse complement strand
GCATCGGACAGCTCTTCACGGGAGCGTGGTCGGATCGCGTCGGCCGCAAGCCGTTGATCGTCGCTGGCATGCTCCTCCAAGGCGTCGCGCTCGCCGCCATGGCGACGACCAGCGGCTTTGGCCCCTGGCTGGCGGGCAGCGCCGTGGTCGGCGCCGGCACCGCCCTCGTGTACCCGACCCTCATCGCCGCCGTCGGCGACGTCGCGCTCCCGCACTGGCGCGCCACCGCCGTCGGCATCTACCGCCTCTGGCGCGACACCGGCTACGTCGTCGGCGGTCTCGTGGGCGGTCTCGTCGCTGACGCCGTCGACCTCAGGGCTGCCGTATGGACCGTGGCGGCTCTGAGCGTCGCGTCGGGCGTCGTCGTCGCGGCCCGCATGCGCCCGGTCGCGCTCTGACCCTTCTGCCCGTCAAAGGAGCGCGGCAGCGTCTTCGTCGACGAAGAGGGCGGCGTCCCGGGCGAGGCGCAACGCGCTGGCCGGGCATTCGGGCGTGACGGGGCCCCGGACGGCGCACCGGACGGCGTCGGCCTTGCGGGTCTCGGCGGCCACCGCAACGACGTGCCGACTGGCGAGAATGGCGGGGATCGTGACCGTGATGGCTCGGCGCGGCGCGCTCCCCGCATCGAACAGACCCTGGCGCACGTGCTGGCGGACGGTTTCGGGAGCGAGCGACACCACCTTCACCCATCGAGGGTCGGCGAAGTCGGTGGCGCCCGGCTCGTTGAAGGCAAGGTGTGCGTTCTCGCCGAGGCCGAGGAGGCAGACGTCCACCTCCTGGCCGCGCAGCAGCGCCTCGTACCGCTCCGCCTCGGCGACGGGATCTGCAGCGGAGCCGTCGAGGAAGGAGACAGCGCCCGGGCGCACGATGTCGGTGAAGTGGCGCCGGACGAAGGCGGCGAACGACCGAGGGTCGTCGGGCAGCAGGCCGACGAACTCGTCGAGATGGAGGAGCGTCACGCGGTCCCAGGGCGCCGAGACGTTCTCGACGAGCCGCGCCAGGAGGCGGACCTGGGAAGCACCGGTGGCGGCGAGGATGACGGCGGACCCGCGATCGGCGACGGCCTCGTCGAGAGCGGCGGCGGCATGGCCGGCGGCGGCGTCCGCGGCGGCGTCGGCGTCCGGGAGTACGGAAACGAGCAGGCCGTCGACGACATCGCGAGTGACCACGGACCGCGCCTACCCATCAGTCCCCGTCTGCAACGCCCCGCCTCGCGGCCGTCGTGCGAGACTCCGGTGATGGATCTCCACGAAGCGCTCTACACGACGCGCGCCATGCGGCGGGTCACGCCCGATCCGATCCCCCTCGAGGTGCAAGAACGGATCCTCGATGCCGCCATCCGGGCTCCCAGCGGGGGCAACGCCCAGAACTGGCGGTTCCTCCTCGTCGACGACCCCGACGTCAAGGCCGCCCTCGCCCCCCTGTATCGCAACAGCCTCACCCAGCTATGGCAGTCCTTCTATGCCGAGCGCATCGCCGCCGCCGAGGCCGCCGGTCCCGACGATGCGGAGGCGGCAGCGACGTTGCGCATGAAGCGTTCAGCCGACCACCTCGCCGACCACTTCGCCGAGGTGCCGCTCTTCCTGTTCGGCTTCGTGCAGCACGACCCGACGGGCGGGTCGATCTTTCCGGCCGTGTGGAGCGCCCAGCTCGCCGCGCGCGCCGACGGCGTCGGCTCGTCGCTCACGAGCGTGCTCGGTCTCTTCCACGGCCCGGAGGCACTCGAGGTCCTCGGTGTCCCGTCCGACGAGGGATGGATCATGGCCTGCTGCGTCTCCTTCGGGTATCCGACGGGCCGCTGGGGTGTCGCCGCTCGCCGTCCAGCCCACGAGGTGACGTTCCGCAACCAGTGGGGCACCGCCCCCGGCTTCGAGGTACCGGCGCCGCTCTGGCCATGAGGACGAGCCCGGCGGGCGCCCGCCGGCGCCGCGCCTGACTCGCCCCCACGAGACGCGTGGTCAGGCCGCCTCGGCGAGGACGCCGTCGATCTGGCCCATCGCCTCGCGCATGCCCTCTTCCATGCCCATCTCGAGCATCTTCGCCATGGCCTCGGTGGAGGCGAAGGTGGCGACCATTGGTCATGGTGGTGCCGCCTGCGGCGCGCTCGTCGAGCCGGAGGTCCATGCGGGTCGTCGGCATGTCACGGTTGGGCTGTCCGGCGTCGTCGGCGAACCCGTCCTCGACGAGGAACCGGCGTGGCGCCTCGACCTCCAGGACGTCCCAGTAGCCGGCCGACTTCTCGCCGTCGGGCCCCGTCATGAAGTAGGTGACCCGCCCACCCGGGGAGAGGTCGTGGTCGACGACGGTGGCGGGCCAGGTGGGGGGTCCCCAGAACCGCTCGAGTTGACGGGGGTCGGCGTAGAGCTGCCAAACGCGCTCCACTGGCGCGTCGTACTCCGCGACGACCGTCATCGTGTGGTTGTCGAGGTCCTTGTCGACGCTGACGATGGGCATGGGTCAACTCCTCGGTTCGGGATCCTCGGCGAGGATCTGGTCCATCTGTGCGACGCGGTCGCGCCACAACTGTTCGAAGGCGTCGAGCGCTTGACGCGCGTCGCGTACCCGGTCGATGTCGGCGCTCACCAGCGCCTCGCGGCCCCGTCGCTGCTTCGTCACGAGGCCCGCCCGTTCCAGGACGGCGACGTGCTTCTGCACGGCGGCGAAGCTCATCGGGTAGCGCCGGGCGAGCGCCGAGACGGAGAGTTCTCCGACCAACACCGTGCGGACGATGTCCCGCCGCGTGGCGTCCGCGAGGGCGTGGAACACGCCGTCGGTCTCCGTCGGGGTGAGCATTCCTACAACCATCTGGTTGTAGATTACCGAGCGCCGCCAGCGATGGCAAGCCCCGTCGCGACGGGGGAAGGATCGGCCCCGAGAGAGGTACGGTGATCTGACCCCTCATGACTGACCTCTCCGCCTTCGCCGAACTGGTGCCGCTCGACCACGGTCTCTGCGTCGTGACCACGTTGCGCCGAGACGGCGGCGTACACGCCACGGTCGTGAACGCGGGAGTGCTGGATCATCCGGTGACCGGTGCGCCGGTCGTCGGCCTGGTGGCAGTCGGTGGTTCCCGGAAACTCGACCATCTCCGGGCCGATTCCCGCTGCACGATCGTTGCCCGGGCGGGCTGGCGGTGGGCGACGGTCGAGGGCACGGCCGACATCGTCGGCCCTGAGGACCCGCATCCGGGCGTCGACGGCGAAGCCCTGCGGCGTCTTCTCCAGGACATCTTCCGTGCTGCCGGTGGCACGCACGACGACTGGGACACCTACGACCGCGTGATGACCGAGGAGCGCCGCACCGCCGTCCTCATCACGCCTCGCCGTACCTACGCCAACCCGGGAGCGGGCTGACAGAAGAACAGCCTGGCGCGGCCCCCCGAGGTCCGGCGCTCAGGGCGCGGCTTCGTCGGGTTCCGAGGTGAGCTCGCGGAAGCGGGCCAGGGCGCGATCGCGGTCCTCCTCGGCGAAGAACTCCATGTACGAGAAGCGGTCGCCGGTCGGCAAGGCAACCGCCGGGAACGTGATCTCGGCCGTGCCGCCCTCGATCCCCGAGACGCGGGCGACGGTTCGCCCGAACCCTCCCTTGGCGCTGATCCGCATCTCGGCCTGGTACGTCGTGATGTCGTCGGCGAGGGCGAAGAGCCCGCCGAGATGGGCGCAGTACTCGTCGGCGCCCAGCCGTCCCCACCCGGCGGGCCGGTTGTCGACGAGCACGAAATCGTCGGTCAGGAGGCGGCGGTAGCCCTCGATGTCGCGAGCCCGGTACACCTCGTCGACGCGCTGATAGAGCTCCAGGTACTGCCGGTGGGCGGGGTCGAGGCTCTCGGCGTACCACTCGTGGAGCGTGCGGTAGGCGGCGTCGAAGTCGCCGGCTCCGAACGCGGCAGACCGCACGAGCTCGCCATCGGGGTGCACCATGGCGACGACGAAGTCGCCGACCTGCGCACCCTCGTGCGGCTCCCCGGGCGTTCGCACCAAGCGACCGAGGAACAGGTCTTCGCCACACACGGCGATCGGCTCGAGATCGGCAGCCACGGCGCCGACCGACAGGAGTTTGGTTCCGCCCTCGACCTCGCCGGCGCCGGCCCCGCTCTGGAAACGCCGCCAGGCTTCGGCGGCACCGTTCGTCGGCGCCGGGGTGGACAACTCCGTGCTGTGCACCAGTTCCTCGAACCGGGCCAGGGCCGCGTCCCGATCCTCGACGGGGTAGAACTCGAACCGGTCGGTCAGCCCGCCGCGAGCAGTCGCGACGGAGTCGAGGACGATCTCGACGTCGCCCCCTTCGAGCCCGGTCCCGGTCGTCCTCCAACGCACGAGGCTGCCCCCGGGGGCCAGGCGGGGGATGTCGGCCACGACGATGCGGATCTCGGCCGCCACGCTCTGGAGACCCGACATCCGTTCGACGTAACCGTCCCGATCGACGGTGCCGAACCACCCGAGTCGGTGGTCGACGAGCACGAAGTCGTCGGTGAGCAGAGAACGCACCCCGTCCCAGTCGTGTGCGTTGTAGGCCCGCCGCCCGGCCACGATCTGGTCGAAGCTGCTGTGCAGCGCGGGCGGCAGCGACGCCCGGTACCGGGCGTCGAGCTCGTCGAGGGCGTCGTCGAAGTGCTCGGGCTCGAACACCACGATGGCGGTGATGCGGCCCTCGTCGTCCGTCTCGTCGACGCGGAGCTGGCGATACTCCGAGACGTCGCCCGCCTCGTCGACCCAGTGGAAGGTGTTGTCGGTGAGGGCGAGACGCTCACCCCGGATGGCGACGACGGTGGTCTCGATGCGGTCGTGGCCGCCGGGCTGCGCAAAGACCTGTTCCATCATCGGGACCATCGCCGCTCGGCCCTCGATGGTGACCCGGGCGGGAGCATGCTTGCGCTCTTCCTGCACGGCGTCCTCGCGAAGTGGCGCCAAGGTCGCCTCGACGTCGAGCGTCATGAGCCCATGCCGCACCCGCGCCCACGCCGCCGTGGCGAGGTTCGAGCGTTGATCGGGTGCGGACTCGCGCGCCAACGCTTCGAATCGCGCCTCGGCATCCGCCCGATCCTCGATGTCGAAGAGCTCGAACCGTTGGACACGGCCGCCCGATCTCACCGTCACCGAGCACCAAGGGAACTCGACGCGGCCGCCGTCGACGGTCGTCCCCCGGGCCATGAATCGGGCCAAGGAGACGTTCCCCTCCGACCGCTCGATTGCCGCCAACCAAAGCACCGTGTCGGGGACGAGATCCTTGAGCGCGCGAAGCCGGGCCACGAAGGCGGCGGCGTCGACCTCCCCCCACCCGGTGAACCGGTGGTCGACCGCGACGAAGCCGGGCGCGAGCAGTGCCTCGTACCCATCCCAGTCGCCCTCGGAGTAGGCACGGGTGGTGGCCTCGGAGAGCTCAAGCAGTGGCACCATCGACGGCTCGCTCGCCCCGTACCGGTGGTCGAGCTCGAACACAGCGTCGAGCACGGCATCCGGCTCGAACAGGATCGCGGCGACGATGCGCCCGGAATCGTCGACCTCGTCGAGACGGAGATGGAGATGCTCGGTCGTCGTTCCGGCAGCATCGGTCCACGACAGGAGTGCCCTCGTGAGCAACAACCGCTCGCCCCGCGTAGCGACGACCTCCCATTCCGGGAAGCTGACCTGCCCGGTGAAGACCAACGCGTAGTAGTCGCGCAGCGCGTCCTTGCCGCGGAGCGGAGTGAAGAGGCCGCTCGAACGGGTCCGCTCCTCGACGAAGAAATCGTCGGCCGCGACAGCCAGGATGCCGTCGATGTCACCGGCCTCGGTCGCCGCCTTGCCCCGGAGGTACGTGCGCAGGGCGAGCGTCGGCGCATGGGGGTGTGTCGTCGACGAAACCCGGACCAGGCCCTCGGATCCGCCGTCCTCCTGCGGCTGTTCGAGTGCGGGAACCGACCGGGCGGCGTCGTCGAGGACCGAGACCGACGGGTGGCGTGCTTCGACGGATCCAGCGCCCTCCAAGACGCGAGAAGCGCGCCGAGCCGGTTCGACCCGTTCGGCCAGGGCGGTGGCCCCCTTCGCTTCGTAGAGCTCCGCCGCACGCCGCGCCTCGTCGGCGGCGCCCGCTTCGTCACCCGACAGCCGCATGACGTTGGCCAGCGCGAGCCGAGCGTCGGCATGGTCGACGAGGGCGTCCGTTGGAGCGGCGAGCTCGACCGCCTGGCGCGCCAGGCGGATCGCCTCCTCCGCCTCGCCGCGCCGTGCCGTCGCCTCGGCTCGTACCGCCCGCCAGGCGATGGCCGTCTTCAAGTCCTGCCCGCCCAACTGCTCGCTTTCCTCCGCGAGTCGCACCGCCTCCTCGTCGCGACCCTGAGCGAGGCACGTGCGGGCAAGCAGTGCGGCCGCCTGCGCGGCGTCGACCCCGGCTCCCAGGTCGCGGAAGCCCTCGTAGGCCCGGCGCAGCAACGCCTCCGCCGCCTGGGGATCGTCGGCCGCCAACTCGATCACGCCGGCGAACAGGTCGGTCTGGAGCAGACCGTGACGGAACCCCAGATCTTCGAGGGTGCGTCGTGACGTGCCGATGAGGCGCCGGGCGGCGTCGAACCGGCCCCGGAAACTCTCCAGCACCGCTTGGGCCCGGAGGGCCACCGCTTCGACGGGGGGCGAATCGGTGGTGATCCGCAGAACCCGGACGACGTCGAGACATCGACCGGCGGCCCGCGTGACGGGACTCGGGCCCCACAGCGCAGCGAGGGGAGCACCGGCGAGCACGGCGTTCGCCCGGCGGCGGTCGCCGGCATCGCGCGCGGCGGCCAGGGCGCGATCGAGCGCCGCCTCGCACGCGGCGACTTGGCCCAGGCGGGCGAGGATCGAAGCGTGAACCGACGCCGCCTTCGCCGCGCCGACAGGATCGCCGAGCTCCTCCAGGCGGTCGGCAGACGCCGCGGCTCGATCGACCCACTCGGGGAGCGCCTCGGGATGGGAGAAGCTGGCGGCCTGGGCGGCGAAGGCGTCGGCCCACGCCATGAGGCGAGCGTCGCCGCTGGTGGCCCTCTGGAGTTCGGCGACGGCCTCCGCTCCCGCCGTGACCTCCCCCAGACCGAGGAGTGCTTCACAGCGATCGACGAGAAGCTCCGCGCGCGATGGGTCGTCGGCGGGGAGACAGTCGAGCGCGCGGGCGAGGAGGCCGGCCGCCGAGCGGAGGTCGTCGCGCTCGAGGGAACGGCGTCCCGCCGCCGCCAGATGAACGGCCGCACGCCGCCCGAGGTCGCCGGCGGTGCCGTTCGCCGATCCGAGGTCGCGGCGATACGTGAAGGCCTGCTCGAGGTGGTACCCGATGACCTCCTGG
>DATLFW010000274.1:0-4567 GCA_035540775.1 Acidimicrobiia bacterium | reverse complement strand
GCCTGGTCTCGTCGGGGCGGACGGTGACCACCGTCTCGGTCGTCATGCACGAAGGCGCCGGCAGCGACAGCAGCAGCGGAGCAGGCGGACGGCCGGTCGCTCACGCCGTCGCCACCTTCGCGGCGCCCGACGCGCTGGTCGACTTCGACGCCGCCGGACCGCTGCAGGCACCGGAGGTGAAGGCCTTCGACGACGGATGGGAACTGCCGGTCCCGAAGGGCGTCGAGGCTCCCCTCATGGACACGCTGCCCCTCCGGATCACCGGCATGCCGGACGGCGGGTTCGCGCACACCATCCGCACCCCGTGGTCGGGCGAGGGGTGCGCGGCCGAAGCCGCCGCCATGATGGGCGACTACTGCGCCGGAGTGCCGGTGGGGGCCGCCGTCGGGCCGAAGGGCACCAAGATCCCCGTCCCGAACCCCGACCTCTCGTTGCGGTTCTGCGGAGAGGCGTGGGGCGAGGTCGTCGTCGGCGTCGGGCGGCTCGCTCGCATCGACCGGGGAGCGGCGGCCACTCTCGTGGAGGTCTGGACCGGCCCCGACGACGCCTGGGTGGCGGGCGACGACCGCCCGACGCTCCTCGCCGTGGGCCTGTCGTCCGCCGTGATGCTCGCACGGTGACGCTCGCTTGGGTCTAGGGTCGCCGCAGTGACTCCTCTCGACGGCCCCATCCACGAAGAACGCATCGCCCTCTTCCTCGACTACGAGAACCTGGCCATCGGTGCCCGCGACGAACTCGGCGGCATGACCTTCGACTTCGGCCCGGTGGCCGATGCCCTCGCCGAACGCGGGCGGGTCGTCGTGCGGCGCGCCTACGCCGACTGGTCGTCCTTCGACGACGACCGCCGGATGCTCACCCGCCACCACGTCGAGTTGATCGAGATCCCCCAGCGGATGGGCGAGGTACGCAAGAACGCCGCCGACATCAAGATGGCGGTCGACGCCGTCGAACTGTCCTTCGAACGCGACTACATCACGACGTTCGTCATCGGGACGGGCGACTCCGACTTCACGCCGCTCGTCCACAAGCTGCGCGAACTGAACAAGCGGGTGATCGGTCTCGGCGTACGCGGCTCGACGAGCAACCTGCTCCCGCCCGCCTGCGACGAGTTCCTCTTCTACGACACGCTCGAAGGCGTCGAGCCCCGGTCGTCGGGCCGGGGCCGCGGCCGCGGCGGCCGGACCCGGGGCACCGGGAGGGGCAAGGCCACCAAGTCGAAGGAAGCCGCCGGCGCCGAGGCGGGTGAGGCCGCGTCAGAGGCAGCCACGGCCGGCGACGACGACAGCGAGCGCGAACAGCCCCGCCTCGACGTGCTCGTCACTCGCACGCTCGCTGGTCTCAAGCGATCCGGGGGCGACACGGTGCTGGCGTCGAACCTGAAGCGCACCATCCTCCGCAAGGATCCGACGTTCTCCGAAGCCGACCACGGATTCCGGGGCTTCGTCGAGCTGCTGCGCCACCTCGAGCGCCAGGGGGTGGTGTCGTTGTCGGAGGGCGGCGCCAAGGGCGATCCGGAGGTCGACTTCCCGGCCGAGCAGGTGAGCGGCGAGGAGGAGGCGTTCCGCCTGCTCGCCGAGGTGGTCGTTGCGCAGTCCGACGGGAAGTCGGGCTCGGCGCCGCCGCTGTCGGGTCTGAAGGACCAGCTGCGCCGCCGCGACCCCGAGTTCACCGAGAAGCGCTTCGGCTACGGGGGGTTCCTCCAGTTCGTGAAGGCGGCCGCCGCTCGCGGGGTCGTCGACATGGCGTGGGACGACGAGGCCGACGACTACCTCGTCCGCGTGCCCGAGGGCGCTTAGCCGACGACGGTGCCGTCGAGGGTCCGCCGCAGCGCCTCGACCAGTTCGGGTGGCGTGAACGGCTTGCGCAGGTACGACACCGGCTGGTCGTGCTCAGGCGCCGATTCGCTGTAGCCGGAGACGTAGAGGACCTTGAGGCCGGGCCAGCGCGCCCGCAGCCGCTCCGACAGTTCCACCCCTCCGATGCCGGGCATCACCATGTCGGTGACGAGGGCGTCGAAGGGCTCGCCCCGGGCGGCGGCGATGTCGAGGGCCGTCTCGCCGTCGGGGGCGTCGACCACCGTGTAGCCCCACTGGCGAAGCGCCCGGGCGACGAGGGCACGCACCGGCGACTCGTCCTCCACCAGCAACACCGACTCGATGCCCGCCAGCGACAGCGCTCGGGCTCGCGTCGCTGTCGCGGCCGCCTCCGGCGCCGCGCAGAGCGGGAGGCAGACGGTGAAGCGCGCACCCGACCCCGGCGGCGACTCCACCACCACCCGGCCACCGGCCGCCTCGACGACGCCGTAGACGACCGACAGGCCGAGGCCGGTTCCCGATTCCTTGGTGGTGAAGAACGGCTCGAAGATCCGGGGGCGCACCTCGGCGTCCACGCCCGGACCGCTGTCTTGGACCGAGAGCCACACCTCGCCCCCTGCCACCAGCGTCTCGACGCGAACCTTGCCGCCGTCGGCCATGGCGTCGCGGGCGTTGACGACGAGATTGAGGACGACCTGTTCGAGCTGCGGCCGGGCGATACGCACCCAGGCCGGCGGCGGGGCGAGGGAGACCTCCATCCGCACGTCGGGACCGACGATGCGGTCGAGCACCTCTTCGAGATCGCCGACCACCCCGTTGACGTCGAGGACGACGGCGTCGGGCGCCCGGTGGCGGCTGAAGGCGAGCATCTGCTCCGTGAAGCCGGCGGCCCGCTGGCAGGCAGCGAGGATCCCCTTGGCGTGCTCGCGGACCTCGGCGGGGTCGTCGGCGTCGTCGCTCAGGAACTCGGCGTGCCCGAGGATGGCGGTGAGAAGGTTGTTGAAGTCGTGGGCGACGCCGCCGGCGAGGCGGCCGAGCGCGCTCATCTTCTGGGCCTGGAGGAGTTGATCCTCGAGGCGCTTGCGCTCGGAGATGTCGGCGAAGAGGGTGAGGACGCCGATGATCTCCCCCTGCGAGTCGGTGAGGGGGGCCATCGACACGGTGGCGTGGATCTCGGACCCGTCGGCTCGCAGGGCCACCGTCTCGTGGTCGGTGATCGAGCGCCCTCCAACACTCGGTCGAAGAGCACCTTGAACTCCTCGATTTCGTTGCGGTCGAGCGAGGCGACGGCCTGGCCGAGCACCTGGTCGGCGGTCCACCCCAGCATCCGCTCCGCCGCCGGGCTCCACATCACGAGGTGCCCGTCGGCGTCGAAGGTGGCGAGCCCGAGCGGCGACTGCTCGACGACACGGCGGAAGCGCTCCTCGCTCTCGGCCAGTGCCTGCTCGGCGCGCTTGCGTTCGGTGACGTCCTGGACGATGCCCTGGAAGGCGACCGGCGTGCCGTCTTGGCCGTACTCCGGCTGGCCGCGGAAGTGGAACCAGTGCATGTCGCCGTCGCGGCGGCGGAACCGGGCCTCGTGGTCGGTGGCGTGTCGAGTCTCGATTCCCTTGCGCAGCGCCTCGACGAGCGGGTCGCGGTCGTCGAGGTGGACGGCCTCGAACAGCCACTCGACGGTGGGCGTCACCTCACCCGGCTCGTAGCCGAGGATGCGGTAGGTGGCATCGGACCATTCGATGCTGCCCTCGACGAGGTTCGCCCGGAACGAGCCGATTCGGCCGACGTCCTGCGCCTCGCGCAGGGCCCGCTCGCTCTCGGCCAGCGCCAGTTCGGCGAGCTTGCGCTCGGTGATGTCGGTGGCGGCGCCGTAGACCCGGTCGACGCGACCGGAGGAGTCGAAGCCGGGTCGGGCGGCCAGGCGGACCCAGCGCACCTCCCCCGACTTGTGGATGATCCGCATCTCCCCGCTCTGGGTCTCGCCCTTGATCACGTCGACGATCGACTGGAGGAACATCTCCTGGTCGTCGGGATGCACGATCGGCTGCCACGACCCCCAGGTGGCGCCCTCCTCGAGTGTGTAGCCGGTGATGTCCTCGTGGGCGCCGGAGGCCCACTCTGGCTCCACCCCCCCGTCGGCGGTGACGTGGAAGACGTAGGCGAAGTCGGACGTGATCTCCGAGATGGTGCGGTAGCGCTCCTCGGCCCGCGCCTCGTTGGTGCGGTCCTGGATGTAGCCCATGACCTCCCGGCTGCCGTCGGGAGCGGGCGGGCCGGCCGAGACGTGGACGTGGATCCAGCGCCACCGCCCGTCGGCGTGGCGGGCCCGGCCCGTCCATTCCACCGTGTCGTCGCGCACGAGACGGGCGACGGTGGCGGCGATGTCGTCGCGGTCGTCCGGGTGGATGAGGTCGATCCACGGGCTGTCGATCAGTTCCTCGGCGCTGTAGCCGAGGATGCGGCTGATGTTGGCACTCGCCTCTGTCACCACGTAGCCGCGGGTGTTGCCCCGGAAGATCGCGATGGGGCTGGAGTCGAGGATCTGGCTCAGGGCCTCCTGAGCCTCGGCAGCCTGCCGGCGGGCCGCGGCGAGCTCGGCGCGAAGCGTCGCGAGTTCTTCCGCCTGGTCCGGCACGCGCACACCCTCTCGACTGCCCGTGGAACCCCCGATGGTACGCGAGCCAGGGGGCAGGTGTTTTCAGAGGGGGATCATTCGCTCCCGCACCTCGGCGACGGCCGGGTGGGGCGGCGGGATG
>DATLFW010000273.1:0-2454 GCA_035540775.1 Acidimicrobiia bacterium | reverse complement strand
CGCGAGCCTCGATGCCGGTTCGGTCTTCCGCCTCTCGCTCGGCCTCTACCTCGCCGTTTTCGCCGTCGTCCTCGGCGCCGGCATCCTGTTCTGGTTCCTGCTCTCGGCCGTGGGCGTGGTCGGCCAGATCGAAGGGTTCCTCGGCGAACTCCTCGGCTACGAGGACTACCAGTTCCTGGGCTGGCGGATCCTGCAGTACTTCGTGCTCCTGGGTCTGCTCTGGGTCACCGTGGCCGCGGCGGTGACGGCGCTGCTCACGATCCTCTACAACCGCGTGAGCAAGGTCGTGGGCGGAATCCAGGTCTCTCTCGAAGAGGAGTGAGGCACTGCCGCTGCTAGCATCAGCCCCCGCTGACCTCGGGGCTATAGCTCAGTCGGTTAGAGCGCACCCCTGATAAGGGTGAGGTCGGTGGTTCGATTCCACCTAGCCCCACCGTGATCCCTGTCTTCCGTCTCCGATCGTGAAGACGTTCCGGCGCGTCCTGGCTGCGTTCGGCCTGGCCGGACTCGTGGCGCTCGTCCTCGGCCTGCGCGGGCGGGGCGGTCGCCCCCCGGCCGGCAATGGCTGGCGCGAACTCGACCTCACCGATCACGCCGGCGGCAACGGCTCGCGTCCGGGATCGAGCGAGGCGTCGACGGCGGACGAACCGACGTGACGTCGGCGCTGGTCGTCGGGGCCGGCGCCGTCGGGGCCCACGCGGCCGCCCAGCTGTCCGACGAGACAGGCATCGATCGTGTCCTCGTCGTCGACGCCGATTCCGACCGGGCGGCGAGTGTCGTCGACGAGGTCGGGGGATCCACCGCCGTCTCGCGGTGGCGCCCGGGCAGCCGGTTCCCGTCCGACCTCGCCGTCGTCGTATGTGCCCTCCCCGGCGATGCCGACGTTGCGGTCGTCACCCAAGCGGTCGAGGCGCGCATCCCCGCAGTAACCTGCTCCGAGAGCATCACGGGGGTCGCCCGCCTTCTCGACATCGACGACGCCGCTCGGGAGGCGAACGTGTCGGTGGCGGTCGGGGCCGGTCTGGCTCCGGGCCTCTCGGAGGTGCTCCTGCGCTTCGCCACCGAAGGGTTCGACGACGTCCACGAGGTACACGTCGCCCGCTCCGGTGTCGCCGGACCCGCCTGCGACGCACGCCGCCGCCGGTCGCTCGTCGAAACGGCGACCGAGACCGTCGACGGGGCCGTCGTGGAGCGGTCGTCTGCGGGCGGGAGGCGTCTCGTCTTCTTTCCACCCCCCGTCGGTCCGCTCGACTGCCGGCGATCGTCGTCGGCCGTGCCTCTCCTCGCCCGTCGCGTGGTGCCCGACCTCGCTGCGGCCGACTTCCGCCTGGCCGTCTCGTGGCCCGAGTTCCTCGGCTGGATGGTGCGGATGCCCGTGACGCACAGCCGGGTGCGTGATCTCGGCGCGATCCACGTGGAAGTTCGAGGCCGACGCGGGTCGAGCGCCGAGGTCGAGGTCTTCGGGCTCGTCGACCGGATGCCGGTGGCGACGGGGACGATTCTCGCGACGGCGGCGGCGTGGGTCGCCGGATTGGAGGGAGGCGGGCGCCCGGCCGGGAGCGCAGCCCTCGGCGAGATCGTCGAGGCGGGACCGTTCCTCGCCTCCCTGCGCCGGCGTGGCGTTCGTGTCGCCCGCTTCGACGGAGACGCGGCGGCTGACCCGGAATGGCGGCCTGACGCGGCTTGACCGCTTTCGTCCCCTTCTCAGGGTCGTCGAAAACGGACACTCCGCCCGGTTCTCCCTCGCAGCGGTGTGGAAGTGCCCCATTCCCGACGACAACACCATGGGTTGTTGTCATTCCGGTGCCCGAGGGAGGCCTCGATGGGCGAGCGGATGACCGCGTTGCCGGGCGCGCCGCGTGCTGGCGAGGCGGAGCAGTGGGGGATGGGGTTGGCGTGGCGAGCCGTCACGGCGCTGTCGGCGGGCGCCGTCGCCGTGGCCGTCACCGCTGGTCTCGCCGCGGCGATGCCCAGCGGTTCCTCCCTCCTGATCTCGATGGTGCGGGCGGTCGTCCTCGTCGGGGCGGCGCCCCTCATGGCGATCGGCACGTTCCGCACGATGCGCTACGCCCTCGTCCTCGGCGGCGTCCCTGCCCATTACTCGTTCATTCCGGCGTCCGCGCCCGACGCCCTCTCCGGCGTCTGCGAACGCGTCATGGAGTCTCGCCGGGCGCTGGGAGCGACCGTTGCCATCGTCGGACTGCTCCTCGGCTTCCTGGGGGCCAGCATGAGCACCGACGACGAGACGGCCGACGAGTTCGCCGAGTTCCCTCGGCGCGGGTTCGAGAACTCGGCGTCGGACGGTGGGTTCGCCGTCGACGTCGGAGACGGTGCGTCCGCCGACTGGTGGGACCGCGGTGCTCCGGGAGGCAGTGACTTCGGGTCCCCTGGCGGTCGCTCGGGGAGCGGCGACTCGGACTCCGGTGCCGACCGTGACGGCGGCGGCCGTGACGG
>DATLFW010000272.1:0-4208 GCA_035540775.1 Acidimicrobiia bacterium | reverse complement strand
GCGATCGACCTCGAAGCTTTCGAACCCGGCGATGCCTCGGAGGTCCGCCTCGTAGGCCCGTTCGATGCCGACCTTGCCGATCTGGTCGCCCAGTCGGTATCCCGCCCGGCGGCGGTCCTCGAGCTCCTGGTCGTTGATCTCGCCGACGTACCCGAGGACGTGCGCGGCCAGGGATCCGTGTGGGTAGACCCGGACAGGCACTTGCCGAGCCTCGACGCCCGGCAGCTCGTCGCGCCGTTCTCGAATGGCGACCATCGTCGCCTCCGGCACCTCGGTGGCGACGGGGACGGGGCGGAAGTCGGCGAAGCGGCGGTCCTCCATCCGCTCCTCGAGCACGTCCACGGGCGTCTGCAGCAGTGCCGAGAGCCGTTCGAGCACGTCGTCGCGCTGCTCGCCGACGAGCGAACGGCTGACGGCGACGACGTTGTCGACGCGGTTGTCGACGAGGATGCGACCCCGCCGGTCCAGGATCCGTCCGCGCGGCGCCTCCCGCGGAACGATGCGCACCCGATTGCCCTCGGCCGCCACCGCGTGCTGCTCGCCCTCGATGACCTGGAGGTACCAGAGGCGGGCGAAGAGCGCGCTGAACAGGGCCAGGGCGATCATCCCCACGACGAGGATCCGGGTACGCGTGCTGTCGGTCATCGGCGCATGGTGGTCGGCATCACAGCCTGACGGTGGTGGTCTCCTCTGCAGGACCGAGGAGGCGGGCGGTGACCGGGAACACGATAAGGGCCAGGGCGGCGTCGTACAGGGCGCGAGCTGGCAGCACCAGGAAGCTCCGCAGGTCGAGGAGGTACTCCTGTCCCAGGATGAGCCCGGCGAGGACGAACACGAGGCCGGCGGCGAGCGACCCCAGCCCGGCCAGCAGCGGCGCCAGCCACCACCGCTCCCGCAGGAGGGAACTCTGGGCCAAGCCGACGGCGTATCCCACGATCGAGTACGCCAACGCCGAGAGCCCGACCGGGACCTGGAGGAACAGGTCGACGAGCAGCCCGGCCGCGAAGCCGAAGACGCCGCCGTATTCGGGGCCTCGCCGCACCGCCACCGCCACCGTGGCAACGATCATGACGTCGGCGACGACGCCCAGCACCCGCAGGTGCGGGAGCAGCGACACCTGGGCGAGCAGGGCGAAGAGCATCAGCGTGCCGACGCCCACTCGCCGCCGCACGTCGGTCATCGGAAGCGCCGCCGACCGCGTCATTGCGTCCCGCCCTCGATCGGAGCGTCGACCGGGTCGAACTCGGTGCGATCCGGCTCCCACAGGAGGATCTTCACGAACTCCAGCCGCTCCAGGTCGGCCAGCGGCAGGACGCGCAGGTCCTTCTCCAGGGAGCCCGGGCGCGAACTGACCGAGGCGACGGTCCCGACCGGGAGCCCCGGCGGGTACCGCGACTGCTGGAGCCCCGACGTCACCACCAACTCGTTCTTCTCGGTGGGCACGTCTGGATCGACCAGATCGACCTCGAGGACGTCCTTGCCGGCAAGGCCTCGCGTCACTCCCGTCTCACCCGAACCGGCGAGGCGGACGCCGACCGACATGCGAGGGTCGGTGAGGAGGAGGACCTTCGAGCGGGTCTGTGACACGTCGACGACCCGGCCGACGAGTCCCTCGCCGCTCACGACCGGCATCTCCTCCTTCACCCCGTGCTCCGACCCTCGGTCGATCGTGATCGACCACTCGAAGTTGCCGGGGGCCAGGCCGACGACGCGCCCGACGACGCCGTCGATCTCCTTGGCATAGTCGAGTTCGAGGAGATCCCGCAGCACGCGGTTCTCGCGGTCGAGCCCCCGCACCCGGGCCAGGTCGCCCTCCACCTCCTGGAGGCGCCGCCGCAGCGCCGAATTCTCGCTCTTCAGCGTTCCCGACCTGGCGATCCCGTCGATGAAGTTGCCGACGGGAGAGAAGACGGCGTCGGCCGCTCCCTGGACAGGAGCGAAGGCGTCGCGAGCGGCCTGGCGGACGCTGCCGACGATCCCTCCACCGTCACCCCGGAGGTCGAGGGTGACGAGCGTGATGGACGTGAGGACCAGGAGCACCAACACCGAACGGCGCTGGCTCCGTCGGTAGACGACCACTACGGCTGCGAGGAGGAGATGAGCACCTGCTTCAGGGCCTCGAACTCCTCGAGGCACTGGCCCGACCCGATGGCGACCGAGAACAGCGGGTTCTCCGCCACAATGATCGGCATCCCCGTCTCCGCCTCCAGGCGAGCGTCGAGACCGTGGAGGAGCGCCCCTCCGCCGGCGATCACCACGCCCTTCTCCATGATGTCGGCAGCGAGTTCGGGCGGCGTCTTGTCGAGCGTCACCTTCACGGCGTCGACGATCGCCTGCACCGGCTCGTCGATCGACTCACGGATCTCGGCGGTCGAGACGACGACGGTCTTCGGGAGGCCGGTGATGAGGTCGCGGCCGCGGATCTCGGCGTACACCTCCTGCTCCAGCGGGTAGGCGCTTCCGAGGGCGATCTTGATCTCCTCGGACGTCCGCTCCCCGATGGCGAGCGAGAACTCCTTCTTGATGTAGTTGGCGATCGCTTCGTCGAGCTCGTCGCCGCCGATGCGGATCGACTGGCTCGTCACGATGCCGCCGAGGGAGATGACGGCCACCTCGGTCGTTCCCCCGCCGATGTCGACGATCATGTTGCCGCTCGGCTCGTGGACCGGGAGCCCGGCCCCGATGGCGGCCGCCATCGGCTCCTCGATGATGTAGGCGGGCTTGCGGGCACCGGCGTACTCGGCGGCCTCCTGGACGGCCCGCTGTTCGACGCCGGTGATGCCGGAGGGAACGCAGATGACCATCCGCGGCTTCGCCCAGCGGCTCTGGTGCACCTTCTGGATGAAGTAGCGGAGCATCTTCTCGCAGATGTCGAAGTCGGCGATCACGCCGTCCTTCAACGGGCGAATGGCTTGGATGTGGCTCGGGGTCCGCCCGATCATCCGCTTTGCCTCGGCCCCCACGGCGAGTGGTTTCCCACCTTCCTTCGTGTTCACAGCGACCACGGAGGGTTCGTCGAGGACGATTCCGCGCCCGCGCACGTACACCAGGGTGTTGGCAGTTCCGAGATCGACCGCCATGTCACGGCCGATGAGCGAGGAGAAGACGGACTCCGCCACGAGGAATGCCTCCCACGGCGAGGAAGTCCGTCAAGGCTACGAGTTTCGTGGCGCTCCGTCCAGCCAAGTGCACACGGGGCGCAAAAGCCCCAGCACTCACAGTGGTGACGTCAGCCGAAGAAGATGTCGAGCTCGCGGGCGGCCGACTCCGGCGAGTCGGATCCGTGCACGAGGTTCTCGGTCACCTCGATGGTGAGATCGCCTCGAATCGTGCCGGGGGCCGCCTCCCGAGGGTTCGTCGCGCCCATGAGCCCGCGCACGACGCTCACCGCCTCCGTTCCCTCCACGGCCAGCGCCACGATCGGGCTGCGGGTGATGAAGGCGAGCAGTTCGGGGAAGAACGGCTTCTCGACGTGCTCGGCGTAGTGACGGCGGGCGAGCGCCTCGTCGACCGTGAGCATCCGCATCGCCACGATGCGCAGTTGCTTGCGCTCGAAGCGGCTGATGATCTCACCGACGAGGCCACGCTCGACGGCATCGGGCTTGCAGAGAACCAGGGTGCGTTCCATCGGCCCGGCAGGCTAGTGGCCGACCCTCGGCGTCGCCTACCCGTAGGAGAAGACCCCGCCGTCGGCCGTGCCGATCCGGTACCCCGTCGCGGTGGCGGAGAGGTCGGCGATCGGGACCCCGACGAGGTCGTCGGCGAGGGTGCCGAGGAACGGGGCGCCGCCGAAGGTGAAGATGCCACCCACGGCGTCGAGCACCCAGTATCCGCCGCGAGGCGACGGCGCCAGGTCGACCACCGGCACGTCGCCGATCGGCTGGCCGGCGGCTCGACGCCCGGGGATCGAGCCGCTGAACACGGCGTCGCCGAAGCTGTGGATCCCACCGGCCGCGTCGAGGACCCAGTAGCCGTCCCCGCTCGCGGTGGCGGCGAGGGCGACGGCGCGCACGTTTCCGATCGCCTGCCCGGTGGCCCGTCGTCCCGGGATCGAGCCGAGATAGCGGGCGTCGCCGAAGGCGTGCACCCCGCCGGCGGCGTCGAGGATCCAGTACCCGTTCCCGCTCGCCGTGGGGGCCAGCGAGACCGCCTCGACCGAGCCAATCGGTTCGCCGGCCGCCCGCCGCCCCGGGACCGACCCGAGGAAC
>DATLFW010000271.1:0-3061 GCA_035540775.1 Acidimicrobiia bacterium | reverse complement strand
CCGACGGGACGGTCGGTCATCGCGACTGGTCGGAGATCAACGGGGCGCGCTTCGAGATCTACCGCTACGTGACCTGGGTCGAAGAGGAAGGTGACCCGCAGGCCTACAAGCGCGTCACGATCGCCGTGCAGTGGGCTGCGGGCGACGCCCGCACGCGGTCGGTCTCGCAGAGCACGATCATCTCGAGCAACGGCGTGTCGTGGGTGATGGCCCCGCTCGAGGGTGGGAGCGGCACGCCACCGACGACGTCGACCACGGCGCCGGACACGACCACGACCACCGCACCGCCCGTCTGCGGCGACGGCACGGCCCCCTCGGGCAGCGTCACGATCCTGGCCGGTACCGGTGCCAACACCGGCTACACGAGCTCGTCGACGGTGGACCTGTCGCTCCACGCCGACGACCCGTGTGCGCCGATCACGATGGCGTTCTCCAACGACGCGGGGGCCTCCTGGTCCGTCGAGGAGCCCTTCTCCGTGAGCCGTGCCTGGCCGCTGCTCCCCGGCAACGGCGACCGGACCGTGCACGTGCGCTTCCGGGACGGCGACGGGAACGCCTCGATCGCCTCGGCCACGGTGCGGGTCGACACCACGAAGCCGTCCACGCCCGGCTCGTTCGCCGCCGCCACGGCGAGCGCCCCGCGTCGCGTCGTCCTCACCTGGACGCCGTCGAGCGACAACGACCAGCTCATCGGCTACCGGATCTACATGAAGACCCAGAACGGCTCGTACCAGAACCAGCCCACAGGGGTGAGCCACCCGTGCCCCACCACACCCTGCCGGTGGGAGCACACGGGCGTGAAGAACAAGGACATCTTCACGTACTACGTGGTGGCCTACGACGCAGCGGGCAACGAGAGCGTGAGGACCAGTGAGAAGACCGTCCAGGTCTGAGCGCCTCGGCGACGAGCGCGGCTTCACCGTCCTCGAGGTGATGATCGGGGTCGGGTTGCTGTCGATCGCCGTGGTCACCATCCTCGGCACGCTCGGGCGCACGACGGAGACCGCCCGCTACAGCGAGCTGCGCAACCAGTCGCTCGACCAGCTGCGGCTGATGGCCGCGAACTTCGGCAAGGACGTGCGGCAGGCGCGGCGCGTGACGGCCGCGGACCTCGTCAACGGCGACGAGGTCTCGTTGCAGACCTACGTCGACGGCGTCCTCACGAACGTCACCTGGCGCGTGCGTCCCGACGACTCCGGCGCCTTCCGGTTCGAGCGCGTCGGCGCGTCGATCGACCCGGTCATCTACGTCGTCGACCTCACGAGCAGCAACGTCTTCTCGTACTTCGACAAGACCGACGTGCTGCAGATCAACCGCATCCGACTGAACCTGGCCACGGCACCGGATCCCCGCCACCCGGCCGTGTCCCTCGAGACCGACCTGGAGATGCGCAATGTCCCGTAGCACGCTGCAGCGCCGGCTCGCCGGCGAAGAGGGCTTCGCCATGATCGCCGCCATCACCGTGAGCTCGGTGCTCGTGGTGTTCACGCTGGCGATGCTCGCCTCCGGCATGCACCTCCAGCAGTCGACGGTGCGCGACGCGGCATGGAACGAGGCCCTCTCGGTCGCCGAGGCGGGGGTCGACCGCGCCGTCCACGAGATCACCACGAACCCCGGCTACACGGGCACGGGAGGCACCCCGATGGCGGTGCCCGGCGGCGAGGTCGAGATCACCGTCACGGGAGAGGACCTGGGTGAGATCAGCATCGAGGCCGTCGGCTACGTGCCCTCCCGGGACGCCGCCCAGCGCCAGGTCCGCCGCCTGTTCGTCACCTACGGGCCGGAGGACGTCTTCAAGTACGCCCTGTTCTCCACCACGGGCCTCTTCGTGAAGAACAACGCCGTGACCTACGGCGACCTGTTCGCCAACAACTCGATCCTCCTGGAGCAGAACAGCACCGTCTACGGCTCGGTGATCTCCGCCACCGGCACGATCGAGCTGCAGAACAACGCGACGATCCGGAGGAACGACGGCGAGGGGGGCAACGCCTACACCGGCGGCTACCACACCACGGGGCTGTGGTCGCTGCGGATGGCCAACGGGTCGGTGGTGGAGGGCAGTGCCTTCGCCCAGGCGGAGACCTGCCCGGGGACCACGGCGGACAACAGCCGCTACAACATCCAGGCCAACGGCACCATCCAGGGCGACGCCGCCGCCCGCGGCACGATCAGCGGCTCGGTGCAGGGGAGCCGGACGCCCTTCAACTGCCAGCTGCGCCACGCCACGAAGACGCTCCCCGAGTACCGCTGGAGCCCCGATCTCTACGTCGGCGAGGTCGAGTACACCTCGATCGCCCAGTGGACGTCGCTGGGCCCGCCCGACACCGCCCTCAAGGGCGTCCACCGGGTGTGGGACGAGGCGTGCACGGCCAACCCGAGCGCCTCATCCAGCGTCATCAACATGAACGGCGCCCAGGTGGTCGACGACTTCGTGTTCGTGACGAACTGCCGGGTCGACGCGGTGAACAACTTCAAGGTCGTCGCCCCGCAGGACTCGCTGGTGAACATCATCGTCCTGAACGGGAGCACCGATCCTGCCGCCGTCGAGATCAAGAACAACTTCGAGGTCACGAACGACGCCGCCGTGCTCCTGTACTCGACCGGGCTCATCCACGTGAAGAACAACATCGAGGAGACCGGTGCCGTCTACGCCGGCGCCATCTCGGTCAAGAACAACATGGACGTGGTGTACGACGCGCGCGTCGAGCGGACGCTGGGCTTCGGCGACATCAAGTACGACCGCATCGCCTGGCAGGAGTGCAAGGCCAGCGGCTGCTGAACGATCCCGGAGCCGGCGGGGGCCGCAGGTACCCTCGCCTCCGATGCTCCGCTTCCTCACCGCCGGGGAGTCGCACGGGAAGGGCCTCGTCGTCGTGGTCGAGGGCCTGCCCGCGGGCCTGCGCCTGACCGTCGAGGACGTGCAGTCGGAGCTCCAGCGTCGCCGCCTGGGCTACGGGCGTGGGCCGCGCATGCGCTTCGAGCAGGACGAGGTCACCCTGCTCGGCGGCGTCCGCCACGGCCGCACCCTCGGCAGTCCCCTCGCCATCGAGGTCGGCAACAC
>DATLFW010000270.1:0-8436 GCA_035540775.1 Acidimicrobiia bacterium | reverse complement strand
GTCCTCGGTGGGATCGACGTGGGCACGCGGGAACAGCCGGTCGTGGACGGCTCCCTCGCCGAGTTCGACGAGTTCGCGCACCTGGTCTGGCAGCCCGAGCAGGACGTCGGCCTCGTACCGGTCGAGCACGACCTCCACTCGCTCGTCGTCGAGGCGGCGGAACCGCACCGGGTCAGGCGCCACCCGACTTCTCCATCGTCGCCCACAACCCGTGCGCGTGGAGGCGAGCCACGTCGGCCTCGGCCTTCTCCTTGGGGCCCTCGCTCACTGCCGCCTTGCCCTTGTGGTGCACGTCGAGCATCAGGCGGGTGGCCTTCTCGCGCGAGTACCCGAACAACTTCTGAAACACGTAGACGACGTACGACATGAGGTTGACCGGGTC
Source organism: Acidimicrobiia bacterium (assembly GCA_035540775.1). GTDB lineage: Bacteria > Actinomycetota > Acidimicrobiia > IMCC26256 > JACPCJ01 > DATLFW01. Next base: position 8,054 of record DATLFW010000270.1, on the reverse strand, counting down.
GTTCCACACGACGACGACCCACGGGAGGTCGGGGACGATGTCGGTTTCGCCGGGGGGCTCGTCGACGAGCGGCTCGGCGACGTCGGGCTCTGCGACGTCGGGCTCTGCGACGTCGGGCTCGACCCGGGCGGTCGCCACCCGCATCACGCCTCGGGTCCGTCCGGCTGGGCGCCGACCTCGCCGCGCAGCCGGCGGGCGAGCGCGGCGAGGATCCCGTTGACGAACCGCCCCGACTCCTCGGTCGAGTAGCGCTGAGCCAGCTCGACCGCCTCGCTGATGGCGACGGCCGTCGGTACGTCGGGACGGTGGGCGAGCTCGTAGGCGCCGATGCGGAGGACGTTACGGTCGACGACCGCCATCCGTTCCAGGCTCCAGTGTTCGGCCGCCTCGTCGATCATGGCGTCGAGTTCACCGTGGTGCTCGCTCACGCCGAGCAGGATGTCGGCGGTGTACTCGTCGGGCGGGACGGGAAGCTCGTCGAGGAGGGTGGCGGCATCCATGTCGCGCAGGTCGATCTCGTAACAGAGCGAGAGGGCCTGCTCCCGGGCCTCACGCCGAGGGGCCATGTCAGGCCCGGGTCAGGTACTCGCCCGACCGGGTGTCGACCTTCACGACGTCGCCGATGTTCACGAACAGCGGCACCTGTACGACGTGCCCCGTCTCGAGCGTCGCCGGCTTCCTGGCTCCCGACACCCGGTCTCCCTGGATCCCCGGCTCGGTCTCGGTGACCGCCAGCTCGACGGCCGCCGGCAGCTCCACCCCGATGACCTGCCCCTGGTAGTGGGCGAGGATGGCGCTGTCGCCCTCCTTGATGTACGGGATGGCGTCGGCGAGCAGCGTCTCGTCGACCTGGGTCTGGTCGTAGCTCTGCGTGTCCATGAACACCAGTGCCGCACCCTCGCGGTACAGGTACTGCATCTCCCGCTTGTCGATGACGGCCTGCTCGACCTTTTCGTCGGCGCGGAAGGTCTTGTCGAGCACGGCGCCGGTGCGGAAGTTCTTGAGCTTGGTGCGGACGAAGGCGCCGCCTTTGCCCGGCTTCACGTGCTGGAACTCGACGACGCTCATCAGCCCTTCGGGCAGGTCGAGCACCATCCCGTTCTTGAGATCGTTGGTCGAAACGCTGGGCACTGCTTCACTCCGGAGGGTTACGCGCCGACGAGAAGCTCTTTCGGCGTGGTGGTGAGGACGTCGCAGCCCGTTTCGGTGACGACCACGGTGTCCTCGATGCGGACCCCGCCGGCGCCCGTCAGGTAGACGCCCGGCTCGACCGTCACCACGTGGCCGACGGCCAACGTATCACGGGAGGTGGAGGCCACCCGTGGGTCCTCGTGGATGTCGAGGCCGACCCCGTGGCCGGTCCCGTGCAGGAAGGCGTCGCCCCAGCCGGCCGCCTCGATCACTTCGCGGCAGGCGCGGTCGACGTCGGCGGAGACAGCCCCGGCACGCACCGCCGCCCGCCCGGCTGCCTGGCTCTCTTCCACGACGTCCCACATCCGGCGGGCGTCGGCTCCGGGGTCGCCCACCGAAACGGTGCGCGTCATGTCGGAGCAGTAGCCGTCGACCTTGCACCCGAAGTCGAGGACGACAAGTTCGCCCGGCTCGATGTGGCGGCTGCCGGGACGGGCGTGAGGCTTCGCCCCGTTGGGCCCCGCCGCCACGATGGGCTCGAAGGAGACCGCCTCGGCACCCATCCGGCGCATGGCGAACTCCAGTTCCAGCGCGAACTCGGCCTCCGTGGGACGTTCGGCCAGTCGCGGCGCCACGGCGGCAAACGCCTCGTCGGCGATTCGGCAGGCGGCCGAGATGCGGGCGATCTCCCCGGCGTCCTTGATACGCCGCAGCCGTTCCACCACGTGATGGGTCGGCACGACCTGCGCGGCGTCGAACCACTCCTGTTCGAACGACCGCTGCTGCGCCCATGTGACCGTGTGCGCCTCCAGGCCGATCCGCCCGTAGCCGGCGGCCGCCTGCTTCACGATCTCGCGCTGGCCAACGCCCGAGATCTCGATCCGCGCGTCCACGCCCGCCGCGGACAGCTGCTCCGCCGCCTGGTCGCGGTAGCGGCCGTCGGTCACGAACAACAGGTCGTCGGGGCCGACGAGGAGCAGGGCGGCCGAGCCCGTGAACCCGGTCAAGTAGCGCACGTTGGTGATGTTGGTGACGAACAGCGCCTCAACGGCGCTGCGGTCGGGGCCCGCCTCGGTCATCGCCTCACGGAGGCGGCCCAGGCGCGCTGCGATGTCCATCGCCGGGACTGCGGCTCGATCGGCGTTGGACGTCATGCAGCACCTCCACGGAGTTGCTCCGCCACGATCTCCACGGCCATCCGGTACCCGTCACCGCCGAATCCCGCCACGGTGGCACTCGCCACCGGCTCGACCACCGAGAGGTGCCGCCACGGCTCGCGGGCCGCCGGGTTCGACAGGTGCAGTTCGACCACCGGCCCTTCGAACGTGGCAAGTGCGTCGTGCATCGCCCACGAGTAGTGGGTGAGGGCGGCGGCGTTGATGATGATGGCGGCGCACCGGCCCCGTGCGCCCTGGATGGCGTCGACGAGGACGCCCTCGTGGTTCGACTGGAGGTGCTCGACCACGAGGCCGGCCTCGGCCGCCGCCTTGGTTGCCGTGGCGACGTGGTCGTCGAGGGTCTGGGTGCCGTAGATCTCTGGTTCCCGCTCGCCGAGGAGATTCAGGTTCGGGCCGGAGAGCAGGAGGACGAGGCGAGGGTCGGGGCTCACGGCGTCACTCCTCGATCCCGACCGCGGCGAACGCCTGCGCCAGCGCGGCCTCCGAGGGATCCTCGACCCGATCGAGGCCGTCCGGCCCTGCGAGGACGAAGCTGAGGCCGCCTCGCGACTTCTTGTCGCGGAGCATCTGGGCAACGAGGTCGCGCCCGCGGACGCGCTTTCGGAGATCGGCGGGTGGGACGGTCGGCAGGCCGAGCACCTCGACGATGTGACGCTGGCGCGCGACCTCCGTCTCGTCGATGCGTTCGAGCACCCGGGCGAGTTCCGCCGCGAAGACCACGCCGACGGCCACCGCCTCGCCGTGCATCAGGTCGAACTCGCCGACGGTCTCGAGGGCGTGGGCCAGGGTGTGGCCGTAGTTGAGCCGGGCACGCATGCCGGTCAGCTCACGCTCGTCGGCGGCGACCACCTCCGCCTTGATCGACGCGCACCGCACCACGATCTCCTCGAGCGTGGCCGGATCGCGGTCGTTCAGCGCGCCCACCTGCTCGACGACGAGGTCGTACAGCTTCCGGTCGAGGACGCATGCGTACTTGAGGATCTCTCCCAGGCCCGACCGGTACTCACGCTCGGGCAAGGTCATGAGCGTGTCGACGTCGGCCAGCACGGCGAGGGGCTGGTGGAAGGCGCCCACGAGGTTCTTGCCCTCCGGGAGGTTCACACCGGTCTTGCCTCCGATCGCCGAGTCGACCTGCGCGAGAAGCGTCGTGGGCGCCTGGATGTAGTCGATGCCGCGGTGGTACGAGGCGGCGGCAAACCCGGCGACGTCGCCCACCACACCGCCTCCGAGGGCGACGACGACGTCGCCCCGCAGCAGCCCCCACTCCGCCCACGAGCGGCACAACTCCTCCACAGTGGAGAGTGTCTTCGCCCGCTCGCCGGCCGGCATCGGGAAGACCTCCGCAGCGACGCCGTGCTCCCCCAGGGCGGTGGCGACGCGCCCGCCCCAGTGCTCCTGCACGTCGGCCTGGCTGACGACGGCCACCCGGCTCCGCTTGGCGACCAGTGGCGCGAGTTCGAGGAGGACCCCCGGCCCGACCATCACGTCGTACGAACGGGACCCGAGGTCGACCGTGACGCGCCTCATCCGTCGACCTCGTCGAGGCACGCCAACACGTCGTCGGCGACCGCGACCAGGTCGTGGCCCGACGTGTCGACGGCGACGTGGGCGGCGGCCCGGTACGCGTCGTCGCGTTCTGCCGCCAGGCAGGCGAGGACGTCGGCCGGTTCCGCGCTCCCGAGGAGGGGTCGTCCTTCACCCGCACCGACCCTCGCCGCGAGGACCTCCACGGGGGCCGTCAGGAGGACGACGGTCCCCTCGCCCCGCATCACACGGCGGTTCTCCTCGGAGAGCACGGCGCCACCGCCACAGGAGATCACAGCCGGTTCCGGCGAGGCGCAGGCGTGAGCCACGGCGTCGCGCTCGAGAAGACGGAAGGCGTCCTCCCCGTCGTGGCGGAAGATGTCGGCGATCGAACGTCCGGCCCGGGCCTCGACGAGTGCGTCCGTGTCGACGAAGGGGCGGCCGAGGCGCCTCGCGCACTCCCGCCCGACCTCGGTCTTTCCCGAGCCCATGAGACCCACCAGCACCAGGTGGCGCCGCTCGCCGCTCACCCCGTCCTCACCGGAGCGATGCGAGGTAGCCCTCGTGGTTGCGCACGAACTCGCCGAGCGAGTCGCCTCCGAACTTCCGCAGCGCCTCGGACGCCAGGACCAGCGCCACCATGGTCTCGGCCACGACTCCGGCAGCCGGGACGGCCGTGACGTCGGTGCGCTCCTTGAACGACACCGTTTCCTGCTTGGTCTCGACGTCGACGGTGCGCAGCACCGGCCGGTTGAGGGTGGCCAGCGGCTTCATGGCCGCCCGGGCCACGAGCAGGTCGCCCGTCGTCATCCCGCCCTCGACGCCGCCGGCACGCGACGACGCACGGGCGTACCCCCCGGCGCCCTCGTCCCACAGGATCTCGTCGTGGGCGTCGCTCCCCCGCCGCGTCGCCACCTCGATCCCCTCGCCGATCTCGACCGCCTTCATGGCCTGGATGCTCATGAGCGCCTGGGCGAGCAGGGCGTCGATGCGCCGGTCCCAGTGCACGTGCGATCCGAGGCCGGGCGGCACCCCGTAACCGAGCACCTCGACGACACCTCCGAGGGAGTCGCCGGCCTTCGACGCCGCCTCGACTTCCTCGATCATCGCCGCCTCGGCGTCGGGGTCGAAGCAACGGACCGGAGACCCGTCGACCGCCTCCAGGTCGTCCGGCCCCGGGCGGCGATCGGGTGCCGCTTCGGCCTTGCCCATACGGGTGACGTGGCTCACGAGCGAGACGTCGAGGTGCGAGAGGAGGCGCTTGGCGACCGCCCCGGCGGCCACGCGGGCGGCCGTCTCGCGAGCACTCGCCCGCTCGAGCACGTCTCGAGCGTCGCCGAAGCCGTACTTCTGCATTCCGGCGAGATCTGCGTGACCGGGCCGCGGCTGCGTCAACGGCTTCTCGGTCTGCCCCGGGGCCGGAGACATCTCCTGCTCCCACTTGGGCCACTCCGTGTTGCGGATGATGATCGACACCGGAGACCCGAGGGTTCGCCCGTGGCGGACGCCTGCCAGGAACTCGACGTCGTCCTGCTCGATCCGCATCCGCGGGCCGCGTCCGTAGCCCAGCCGGCGGCGTGCCAACTCCCCGGACACGTCGTCGATGGTGATGGGAAGGTTGGACGGAATCCCTTCCACGATCACGACCAAGGCCTGGCCGTGAGACTCCCCTGCCGTCAGGTACCGCAGCACGGCTTCAGGCTACCCGGGGACCTTCCCGGTCCCCGGAAGGGTTCGTCACTTGATGAGCCGTTCCTCGCCGACGCAGAGCGTGAACGGCTCGTCGCCCCGCCGGAACAGCACGCAGTCGCTGGTGGTGTCGATCGATGCGACTTCGAACTCGTCGGCCGGGCCGAACCGCTCGCCGGCCGCGGCCTGGAACCGCTGCCCATCGACGTCGACCGCGGCAACCGGTGCTGCCCCCGTCTCGTCGATGGCCACGAGCTCGACGTCGTCGCCGGGCGCGTCGTCGTCGACCCGCTGCTCGCCGTCGTCGCCGGGCGGAGCCGTCGTCGGCGTCGTGCCGGGAGCGGTGGTGGGAGTCGTCCCGCCGCCTGGCGAGGGCGGCGGGACGGCATCGATCGCCGCTTCGAGGAGCGGGGACTCGAACGGGTCGCGCAGTTCGACGATCTCGAAGGCGTCGGGCAGTTCCGGGATCTGGTCGAGGTCGTCGTCGACCTCGGGGAGCACGCCGCCCGGTGGGAGGCCGGGGGCCGTCGTCGGCGGCGGCGCCACGGGAGCGGCGTCGTCACCGCCGTCGTCCCCCGACAGCAGCCGGCTGAACACGAACAACACCGCGACGAGGCCGAATCCGACGGCGGCGATGATCATCGCTCGCCGGTGTTCGCTGGCCGGCGCCGCCATCAGCCTGCCGCCGTCGTCGTCGTCGCCCCGTTCGCCGGGGCGGTGGTCGTGGTCGTGGCCGTGGCAGGGACGGCCGTCGTGAAGGCTCTGGCCTGGATGTCGACCGTCACGGTGTGCTCGCCGACGACCTGACCTCGGAGGGCGGCACCGATGGATCCGGAGAGCAGCCCCGGCTGGACGCCGGGGGCACCGCCACCGGTGGCCGTGACGCCTCCACCCAGGTTCGGGTCGCCCATCCCCTGCACCACGATGGGCACGCCGTTTGCCGTGAAGGCAGTCGTGAAGGCGGCGGCCGCCTGCGTGGTGGTCGTGGTCGGAGGCGTCGGGGCCACCCGCGTGAGGTTGAGCGAGTCGACCACCACGACCCGTTCGAGGTCTTCCAGGCGGTCGAGGAAGTCGAGGACGCTGAAGAACGGCCCCTCGGCGCTGATCCCCATCGCAATCACCGCCAGGTCCGCCCGCCCGTCGATCGGTCCGGGCGGCGAGGGCGTGATCGACATGAAGTCGATGCCCGCCTCGGCCGCCATGTCGTGGGCGGCGAGGATGAACGACGCCAGCTCGGGTCGGGGCGGGACGGCGGCGGTGAGGCGGCGGAGTTCGGCCTCGAGCGCGGGACGGTCGGCGTCGATCGCCTCCAACTGCTCGAGGGTGGCCGCCAGGCTCTGTTCCTCCGCCTGCGCCGTCTCCAACTCCGTCTGGAGATCGGAGATCTCGTTGCCCTGCGGGCGATACAGGAACATGAACCACACGAGGAGCATGAGGGCCGCGGCACCAGCGACGGCGGCGAGAAGGGCACGGGGGGTTCTCACGGCGTCGCCTCCGGGCTCGTCGTGCCGGGCGCCGCCGAGGCGCCGTCGTCGATCCCGGCCCGTTCCCGTGCCTCGCGCGAACGCTCCGAGCGTGCTGCCTCCGTGATGTTGGCCGAGGCGGAGAAGGTGACCACGTCGACGGTGGCGTTGAGCTCGCTGACCTCGCCACGGCTCGCCTGGCTCACCCATGGCGTGTTGAACGACGGCACGGTCGAGAGTCGCTGGAGCCAAGCGGCCGTGGCCGGGAAGTCGGCGCCGTTGGCCGAGAAGGTCGCCGAACCGCTGATCCCCTCGATGCCCGCCGCCTCGTCGCCGGCCGACACCGTGCCGTTGAACGACTCCAGCCAGACATCTTGTGGGATGACCCGCCCGATCTCCTGCAGCATGCGGCTCCACGAGACGTCGCGCTCGAGCGCGGCCGCCACCAGTCCGCGAGCCGTATCGGCGCGCGCCTGGAGATCGCGTGCCCCCTCCAGTTCGGCGATCTGGGTCTGCAGCCGCTGGTTGGCGGCTCGCTGGTCGTCGAGTTGGCCTTCGAGGTCGTCGATCTCGCTCGCCCGCCCCAACCAGAGAGCGCCGAGCACGGCGCCGAGCGCGACCAGGCCTGCGGCCCCCGTCATCGCCATGCGGCTGGCCGCCAGCACCCGGCGTTCCTTGCCGGGAAGCAGGTTGACGGCGTACGGGACGCCGCGGGCGCCGCCGAGCGCAAGACCGACGGGCACGGGCAGGTACGGCTGAAGGGCGTCGAGTTCGTCGGGACCGAACCCGATGTCGCCGATCCGGAGACGGCTCATCACGTCGGCTCGCTCGACGGGGATGTCGAGGACGTCACCGAGACGGTCGACGAAGCCGTTGACAAGCGTGCCGCCGCCCGTGACGAGCACCTCGTCGAGTGGGCGCGCCCCGGGTTGGCTGGCGTAGAAGTCGATCGAACCCCGGATGTCGTTCACGAGGCTGCCAAGCGGGGAGTCGAGAGCGTCGAGGGCGTCGTCACGCCCGGTCACCCCGGGGTCGGCGGCAAGTTGACGCTTCAGGACCTCGGCCTCCC
>DATLFW010000269.1:0-2118 GCA_035540775.1 Acidimicrobiia bacterium | reverse complement strand
GTCGGCGATGGCCTGCTCGACCCAGCCGCGGGCGACGGCCATCTCCTCCCGGGCGATCGTGAGCGGGATCATGATCTCGACGACCGGCTTGCCGCCCGCCTGCACCCGGTCGGCGGCCGCCTCCATGAGCGCCCGCACCTGCATCTCGTACAGGCCGGGCTTCACGACGCCCAGGCGGACGCCGACCGGGTGCAGGCGGGCGGCAAGCCGGTCGTCGAGATCATGATCCCGCTCACGATCGCCCGGGAGGAGATGGCCGTCGCCCGCGGCTGGGTCGAGCAAGCCATCGCCGACGCCGGGAAGGTCAAGGGCGTCGAGGTGCTCATCGGCACGATGATCGAGGTGCCCCGGGCGGCGCTCCGGGCCGAGGGCATGGCGGAGTTCGCCGAGTTCTTCTCCTTCGGCACCAACGACCTCACGCAGATGACGCTCGGCTTCAGCCGCGACGACATCGAGGGCCGGATCATGACCCACTACGTCGAGCAGGGGCTCCTGAAGACGAACCCGTTCGAGACACTCGACACCCTCGGCGTCGGCGAGCTCGTGCGGATGGCCTGCGAGCGCGGCCGCAAGGTCCGGCCCGACATCAAGCTCGGCGTCTGCGGGGAGCACGGTGGCGATCCCGACTCGATCGCCTTCTTCTACGCCGCCGGCCTCGACTACGTGTCGTGCTCGCCGTTCCGGGTGCCGATCGCCCGGCTGGCGGCGGCTCAGGCCGTCATCGGCACCGGGGGCGACACCCGGTAGCGACCCGATGCGGTGTGCGCGCCCGATCGGCGGGCACACTGTGGCGCGATGACAGCCTTCCTCCTCGCCGCCGAGTCGTCGACGCGGTCGAAGTTCGCCCAGTTCGACGTCCCGATGTGGGTCTGGTTGGCCTTCGTCGGCTTCGTGGCGTTCCTGCTCCTGGCCGACCTCCTGCTGGTGCACCGCAAGCCGCACGAGATCAGCCTCAAGGAGGCGACGATCGAGTCGGCGGTGTGGATCGCCATCGGCCTGGCGTTCACCGGGGTGATGTTCGCCTGGCAGGGGGGGCAGGCGTCGACGGAGTACCTGGCCGGCTACCTGATCGAGAAGTCGCTGTCGGTGGACAACGTCTTCGTGTGGGCGGTCATCCTCACGTTCTTCCGGGTGCCACCCATGTACCGGTTCCGCGTCCTGTTCTGGGGCGTGTTCGGGGCGCTGGTGCTGCGGGCGATCTTCATCTTCGCCGGCGTCGCCCTCGTCGAGCGGTTCGAGTGGGTCCTCTACGTCTTCGGCGTCTTCCTGCTCTACACGGCGGTGAAGATCGCCCGGCACGACGAGGCCGAGGTGCACCCCGAGGACAACATCGCCCTGAAGATCGTCCGACGGTTCGTGCCGACGACGAACAAGTACGACGGCCAGAAGCTGTTCACGAAGGAGAACGGCAAGCGGGTGGCCACGCCGCTGTTCGCCGTGCTCATCCTCGTCGAGTCGACCGACGTGCTGTTCGCCGTCGACTCGATCCCGGCGATCATCGCCGTGAGCCGCGAGCCGTTCATCATCTTCAGCTCGAACGCCTTCGCCATCCTCGGCCTGCGGGCGCTCTACTTCTGCCTGGCGGGCATGGCCGACCGGTTCCGCTACCTCAACACCGGCCTCGGCGTGATCCTCTTCTACGTCGGTATGAAGATGATCCTGCACACCTCCGGCATCTGGCACGCGCCGACCGCCGTGTCGCTCGGGATCATCATCGTGGTGCTCACGGTGGCCGTCGTCGCCTCGCTGCGGGCCGAGCGCCGGCAGCCCGAGCCGGAGCTCGAGGTGGCCGTCGGCGCCCGCCCCGAGGGCGAGCCGCACGTGGAGGAGATGGTCGAGCGGTCCGAGCACGACGAGCACTGACCTGACCGCCCGCCGTCGTACCCCACCGGTACCGTCAGTGCCGGGATGGGGATCGCCGACGGGGACATCGAGCGGATCAGGGCGACCGCCAACCTCGTGGAGATCGCCCAGGAGGTGGTGGCCCTCAAGCGTGTGGGCACCCGCTACGTCGGCCTCTGCCCCTTCCACGCCGAGAAGAGCGGATCGTTCTCGATCAACGCCGAGGCCGGCCTCTTCTACTGTTTCGGTTGCCAGGCCAAGGGCGACACGATCACC
>DATLFW010000268.1:0-3195 GCA_035540775.1 Acidimicrobiia bacterium | reverse complement strand
ACCGAGCACAACGTCGTGGGCGACCGCTTGTGGCCGACGTATGCCGCCAAGTCGATCGGGCTCTTCCTCTCGGTGGCCGCCGTCCTCGCCCTCATGGGAGGGCTCCTCCAGATCAACCCCGTCTGGTTGTGGGGCCCGTTCCTCCCCTACACGACGTCGGTCCCGGCCCAGCCCGACTGGTACGTCGGCTGGGTGGAGGGAGCCCTTCGACTGTTCCCTCCGTGGCGCCTCGAAGTGGGAGCGTTCGAGATCCCCGAGCCCTTCTGGCCGGCCGTGTTCGTCCCGGGCGTCACGATCGCACTGCTCTACGCGTGGCCGTTCCTCGAGGCCCGCTTCACCGGTGACCGCAGCGAGCACCACTTGTTGGACCGTCCCCGCGACCATCCCGTGCGGACGGCAATGGGGGTGACCACGATCGCCTTCTACACGGTCCTCTTCTTCGGGGGCGGGAACGACGTCATGGCGGCGCGGATGGGGGTGTCGGTGGAAGGGGTGACCCGGGTGCTCCAGGTCCTCGTCTTCGCCCTGCCCGCCCTCCTCGGTGTCGTGACCTACGGGTGGTCCCGAGCACTCCGAGAGGTCTCTCCTCCCCCGTACCCCTCAGCCGAGGATGCCGAGCGGGCGTCGGCTCTCGGTCACCCGCTCCGTGTGGAGGACCGGGCGGACACGGCCGAGGAAGACACGCGGCAGGAAGACCCGGCACCGTCGCGGGTTCGTGCACTCGCCGCCCGCTTCGCCACAGCACTCGGCCTCACCGCCCTGGCGGCCGCCGCTCGGGCCGCCTTCAGGCGCGGCCGGACTGCGGGTCGCCGGACGTGACGAAGCAGGAGAGGCCGGTCAGTCGAGCGTGAACAGGTAGGCGACGATGTTCTGGGCCTGCTGGACCGTGAGCCCGAGGTCGGGCATCGCCGTCCCCGGCTCGATGGCGTCGGGATCGAGGATCCAGCGCAGCAGGTTCTGAGGATCGTTGGTGAGCGTCCCGGCGATGTAGACGCGCTCCGACCACCGGGTGAGTGGCGGACCGACGGTGGCGTCCGCCCCCTGCACGCCAGGCACCGTGTGACAGGCGTTGCAGCCGACCTCCGCCATCAACTCCTGCCCGCGTTCAGGGTCGCCCCACGGGACGACGTCGGGCCGCGTGAGCGGTTCGGAGACCGTGGCGGAGACGACCACGACGGCGACGACGACCGCCAGGACGGCGAACCCGCCCCACACGATCCATCGCTTCACGGGGCACTCCTTCCCGCCACCGGCCCGGCACCCTTGCGAAGCACCCACCCCGCCGGGTCGACGAAACGTGAACGCCGGCTCTCGGCGGCCAGCCATCGAGCGAACAGACCGACTCCGGCGACGACGTAGGCGGCGCCACCGACCGTCCACATGAGCGCGGCGCCGATCTGTTGATCACCCAACGGGTCGGGACCCCACCCGGCGTCGCTGGCGTGGACGTCGTACATCGCTTCGGGCGCCCAGCTGAGCAGCGCCGCCACCGCTCCCATCTGCAGGGCGGCGACGAAGACGGCCACGACGCAGGCCGCGGGCAAGCGGCGCGCACCGTCGAAGACCACCCACCAGAACCAGGCGCCAGCCCAGAACATCGAGGCGTGCTCGAGACGATGGACGGCGTCACTGGAGACGGCCGAGTCGTAGGCCGTCGGCAGGTGCCATACGCCCACGACGCCTCCGTGCACGACCAGCGCGGCCGCCACGAGGAGCGCCGGTCGCGACGAGAGGCGGCGCTCGCCGAGCGCAACCCTCCGCGCCGTTCGCGGGGGGACCGACCGGCGCAGCCGCCCGGTGACGTCGCCCGCGACCAGGAGCAGTGGCGCGGCCGTGAACAGGAGGAGGTGCTGGACCATGTGGCCCGAGAAGCCGTCGGCGGCGACGCTCGACATCGGCGGGGCCAGCGCGACGACCAACGCCGCTCCGCCAACGGCGAGGGCGACGTTCCGGGGACGGGCGACGCGCATCGGCGGCGAGCCCCGCGTCATCGGCACGGTCCGACGACGAACACCGGGATCCACTCGAAGAGGATCAGCCACAGCCCCAGGCCGGAGAGGATCACCCCGACGAGCGCCATGAAGGCCTCCCGCCCGTGCACCGTCCACTCGCGGGCGTCGGATCCGTGCGCCGCCCGGAGGACGCCGAGGCCGATCCAGACGGCGGCGGCGGCGCCCACCGCCGTCACCACCGAGAGAGCGTGGAGGATCCAGGTGGCGTCGTGGGAACAGGCGTAGCCGACGAGCGCCAGCCCGACCGTCACGTGCACCGCCCACGCCGCCATGCCGCCGGTGAGCACGAAGGCGAGAACGGGAAGATTCGAGACGCTCCGAACGTCGTCCCTCGCCCCGTCGGCGTCGCGGACTGCCGTCACGTCATCCACCCCACGAGACGGAGAGGTAGAGCGACGAGAACACGAAGACCCACACCAGGTCGACGAAGTGCCAGTACGACACGACCAGTTCCGGCCCGAGGTGCCGCTCGGCGCTGTAGTGGCGGCTCCGGAACAGGACACCGGCGATGAGGGCCATCCCGACGAGCAGGTGGAAGGCGTGGAAGTTCACGACCGTCCAGAACGCCGAGAGGTAGGCGTTGACGTCGGGGCGTTCGCCTGCCGTCCACATCGCGTGCGCCTCCTCGACGTGACCGGCGAAGAACACGGTGGCCATGACGAACGTCGTCGCCATCGCCACGACGAAGCCTCCTCGGCGCCCGCGCTTGATCGCCTGCAAGCCCAGGTGAGCAGGGATGCTGCTGCCGAGCAGGATCACCGTCCGGATGCCGGGAACCAGCAGCGCCGGCTCCTTGACGTCGCCGAGTGGCCACTGCGGAGCGTCGGCCCGCAGGTAGAAGTAGGCGAAGAGGAGCAGGCCGAAGAGCATCGCCTCGGTCACGATGAACATCGCCATCCCCCACCAGCCGAGCGGGCGACCGCGCGGCTGCCAGGCGATGCGGTCGAAGGGAGCCGTTTCGCGCGCGGTCGGCGCCGTCACCCCTCGCCTCCTTCGTGGGCCGGGCCGTGGTGCGCTTCGCCGTCGGCCCGGACGAGCCACCGCACGAGCACCACGACGAGGCCGAGCGCCCCGCCGACGCCGATGAGCAGCGACTCGATGAGGATGCCGACGAAGAGGGCGGTGAGCCCGAGGGCGAGCGCGAACGGCAACGCCGTCGGCGAGGGCATGGGCATCACCTCGA
>DATLFW010000267.1:0-3958 GCA_035540775.1 Acidimicrobiia bacterium | reverse complement strand
ACCACCGATGGCCGCCCGCTCGTTCATGAGCGTGGTGAGCGCCACCGTCCACCCCTCGTCGACGTCGCCGAGGCGGTGGTCGTCGGGGATGCGCACCTCGTCGAAGAACACCTCGTTGAAGGACGCCCCACCCGTCATCTGGCGGAGCGGCCGCACCTCGACGCCCGGCGCGTGCATGTCGACGACGAACATCGTGAGGCCCTTGTGCTTCGGCTTGTCGGGCGAGGTTCGGGTGATGATCTCGCCGATGTCGGAGTACTGGGCGCCCGACGTCCACACCTTCTGTCCGCTGACGACCCACTCGTCTCCGTCGCGCACGGCACGCGTCTGGATGCCCGCGAGGTCGGAGCCGGCGACGGGCTCGGAGAAGAGCTGGCAGCCGATGATGTCGCCGCGGTACATGCTGGGGAGATAACGCTGACGGATCTCGTCCCGGGCGTGGGCGAGGATGGTGGGGGCGACCATGCCGAGGCCGATGCCGAAGCAGGAGAGGTCCGGGATCTCGTAGCGACCCTCGAGCGCTCGCCACGCCCGGTCGTGGGCGCTCGTCAGGCCCCGCCCGCCGTACTCGGGCGGTCCGGTGATCCAGCCGAACCCAGCGTCGTAGACCTTCGCCCGCCACGCCTTGGCAGCCGCCACCTCGGCGTCTTCCTCGTCCTTGGTCTTCTCCTCGAACAGGGCGACGGTGTCGTCGCCTTCGCCCCAGGCCTGCTGCACGTCACGGCGCGGCGTCGTGTTGGCCTCGAGGAAGGCCGTCGCTTCCTCGACGAACTCCTCGACGCTGAGATCGGCCGGCGTGCTCATGATCCCGTACCCCCTGGGGTGGCCCCTGTCGTGCGGGCGATCGTACCGGCCCCGTGCTGGCTGGCCCCGGTCGGGCAGGAGGCAGGCGGACGCACCGAAGGCGCTTGAGCCGGCGTCCGCGGATGCCGAAAGAGTGGGCGGGGGACGGAGCATCGAGGAGGCACGATGTCGTACGACGTCGCCACGCTGACGCAGGCGATCGAACTCATGGCGGCCGGTTCGTGGGCCGTCGACACCGCCCTGCGGCGCCTCGACGACGGGGACGTCGACCAGGCCCGATTGGTGCTCGACCAGGCTGGTGCGACCATGCGTGACGGGCTCGCCGGGCTGCGGACCGTCCTGGAGGAGGCCGTGCGAGAGGCGTACGAGCGCCCCACCCGTCTGGCCCGGGCGCTGGAGTCGTTGGAGCAGCTGCGAGAGCTCGCTCCCCGGCCCGAGGCCCGCTGACCCTCCCTTGTACGCTCGCCGCCCGTGGCGGCGATCGAGGTGGAGGGGCTGACGAAGCGCTACGGCAGCCGCGACGTGCTGTCGGGGCTGTCGTTCTCGGTCGAGCCCGGTGAGGTCTACTGCCTCCTCGGCCCGAACGGCGCCGGGAAGACGACCACCGTCGAGATCCTCGAAGGGCTCCGGCGCCCGGACGGGGGGTCGGCCCGGGTGCTCGGCCTCGACCCGCTCGGTGACGCCGTCGCGTTGCGCCCTCGCGTCGGTGTGATGCTCCAGGAGGGCGGGCTGGCGCCCGGGATGCGTGCGCTCGAGACGCTCGAGTTGTATGCCGCCTTCTATCCCGACGCCGACGACCCGCGTTCCCTCCTCGACCGGGTGGGGCTGGCAGCATCGGCCCGGTCGACGGTGCGCCACCTGTCGGGCGGTCAGCGCCAACGGCTTTCCCTCGCTCTCGCTCTGGTCGGGCGGCCCGAGGTGGCGTTCCTCGACGAACCGACCGCCGGCATGGACCCGCACGCCCGAGCAGCCACGTGGGACGTCGTGGGCGACCTGCGGGCGGCGGGCAAGGTCGTGCTCCTCACCACCCACGCCATGGACGAGGCCGAGGCGCTGGCCGACCGGATCGGCATCGTCGACGGCGGCCGGATGGTGGCCGAGGGAACGCCGGCCGAACTGCGGGCCGGAGCGGCGTCGGACGAGATCCGCTTCAGCGCCCCACCGGGGATCGACGCCGTCGCTCTGGCCGCTGCCCTGGGAGTGGAGCCGGCGGCCGTCGCCGAGTCACGTCCCGGCGAGTACCGGATCACGGCCGAACCGACGCCCGAGCGGGTGGCGGCCCTCACGGCCTGGTTGGCAGGGGAGGGGCTCTCGCTCGGTGACCTCCAGGCGGGGCGGCGATCGCTGGAAGAGGTGTTCCTCCGGCTCACGGCCGAGTCGGCCGGGTCCGCGGGTTCGACGACGGCGGGGGAGGAGGGCTGATGCGAGCCGTGATTGCCCACGCTCGCATGGAACTCGTGCTGACCCTCCGCCGGGGCGAGAGCCTGCTCGCCACCCTCGGCATCCCGGTCGGCGTGCTCGTCTTCTTCTCGCAGGTCGACGTGGTCGACACGGGGTTCGACGAACCCCTCGACTTCCTCGTGCCCGGCGTCCTCGCCCTCGCCGTCGTGGCGGCAGGCATGGTCAGTCTCGGCATCGCCACCGGCTTCGAGCGGCGGTACGGGGTCCTGAAGCGTCTCGGCGTCACGCCCCTCGGACGTCGCGGACTCGTGGTGGCGAAGATCGCCGCCGTCGTGGCACTCGAACTGGTGCAGGTGCTGGTGCTGCTCGCGGTCGCAGCCGTCCTCGGCTGGGACCTTCCGTCCGGCCTCGCCATCGCGGTCGGGTGGCTCCTCGCCGGGACCGTCGCCTTCGGCGGTCTCGGCCTCCTGATGGCGGGAACACTGCGGGCGGAGGGGACCCTCGCCCTCACCAACGGCCTCTACGTGGCGTTCATCCTGGTGGGCGGGGTCGCCGTGCCGCTCGATCGCCTCCCGGGATGGTTGGCCGCCGTCTCGAAGGCGCTGCCCGCCGCGCAGCTCACCGAGGTCGTGCGGGGAACGCTGGTGGCAGGGGCCGACGTGCCCGTCTGGGCGTGGGCGGGATTGCTCGCCTGGGCGGTGGCTGCCCCGGCCCTCGCCGCCGCGACCTTCCGGTTCGAGGAGTGAGGCGGGCGGTGCCGGCGGCTGCGGCCGTCAGGCGCCGGTGCCGTTGCCCGAGACGAAGATGACGTCGAGGGCCACGGCGGCGAAGAGCAGCGCCAGGTAGGCGTTGGAGAACGCGAAGAGGCGGATGGCCCGGGTCGGTGACGCGTCGCGGCGGAGTTCGAACGCTCGCCACACGAAGGCCGCACCGAGCACGGCGGCGACGCCGAGGTAGAGCAGCCCCAGGTCGGCGACCGGCTGGAGGACGAACGTCACCGCCACGACGACGACGGCGTAGACCAGGATCTGCTTGGTCGTCTCCTCGATCCCGGCCACCACCGGCAGCATCGGTACTCCCGCGTTGGCGTAGTCGTCGCGATAGCGCATGGCGAGCGCCCAGAAGTGCGGCGGCGTCCAGACGAAGATGATGGCGAAGAGCACCCAGGCGGGGGAGGCGAGGTCTCGCGTCACCGCGGCCCAGCCGACCAGGACGGGCACGGCCCCGGCGGCCCCGCCGATGACGATGTTCTGCGCGGTCCGGGGCTTCAGCCAGATGCTGTAGACGAAGACGTAGAAGAGCATCGCCCCGACGGCCAGGGCGGCGGCGAGGAGGTTCGCCGTCGCCCACAGCCAGGCGAAGGCGACGATCTCGAGGACGATCCCGAACCACAGGGCGCGCACCGGGTCGACGTTGCCGGCGGGCAGGGGGCGCTCCCGCGTGCGGTTCATCTCCCGGTCGCGGTCGCGGTCGATGTAGCAGTTGACGGTGTTGGCGCCGCCCGCCGAAAGGGCCCCGCCGAACAGCACGGCGGCCATGAGGTCGAGGTCGGGCCATCCGCCCGAGGCCAGGACCATGGCGGGCACGGTGGTGACGAGGAGCAGCTCGATCACCCGGGGCTTGGTGAGCATGAAGTACGCATGGACGCGCCCGAGCACCCTCGAACGGCCCGACCCCGCCGTCTCTCCTGCGTCTTGGGGGACTTCGCCGTCGTATGCACGGTCAACTCCCCCAAGACGGGAAGGGGAGGGGG
>DATLFW010000266.1:0-3828 GCA_035540775.1 Acidimicrobiia bacterium | reverse complement strand
GGTCGGGAGCGCGGTCGACATCTCCGACGTGACGGCGCCCGGCGGCACCGGCTTCTCGAACGAGACGCTGCTCTTCGACGCCACCTGGAACGGCGGCACGCACGGTCTCGTCGCCCGGCTCAAGCCCCGCGGCTACGCGGTCTTCTTCGACCTCGACCCGCTGCGGCAGTACCGCACGCTCGACCTGCTGGCGCGCCACTCCGATGTTCCCGTCCCCGGCGTGCGGTGGGTGGAGGAGTCGGAGGCGCTCCTCGGCTCGCCGTTCTTCGTGATGGACCGCGTCGACGGGTTCATCCCGACCGACGTCCCGTCGTACAACGCCGAGGGGCCCCTCCTCGACCTCACGCCCGACGAGCGCCGAGCACTGTGGGTCTCGGGTCTGGAGGCGATGAGCCGGGTGCACCGGATCGACTGGGTCGCAGCCGGCTTCGACTTCCTCGACGACCCCGCCCTCGGCGGCGCCGGGCTTCCGCAGTACATGACCTATCTCCAGCGCTACGCCGACTGGGCCCGGCAGGGGAAGGAGTACCCCGAGGTCGACGAGGCGTGGCGGTGGCTCACCGACCACCTCCCGGAAGACGAGCCCGTGGGGTTGTGCTGGGGCGACTCCCGCCCCTCGAACATGATCTTCGACGACGGTTGCTGCGTCGCCGTCCTCGACTGGGAAATGGTGCGCCTCGGCGCCCCGGAGCAGGACCTCGGGTGGTGGACGTTCTTCGACCGCTTCGCCTCGGAGGGATACGACGTGCCGCGCTTGGAAGGGCTGCCGTCGCGTGACGAAACCGTCGGAATCTACGAGGACCTGCTCGGGCGCCCTGTCCGCCAGGCCAGCCTGCGCTTCTACGAGGTGCTCGCCGGCTTCTACTTCGCCCTCATCATGATGAGGATCGGGCAGGCGATGGTCGAGTACGAGTGGATGCCGGCCGACTCGGCATTCGACGTCGACAACCCGGCGACCGAACTGCTGCGCAAGGTGCTGGCCGAATGACGCTCTCGCCCGCCGACGACTACCCGATCCACCAGACGGCCCAGCCGGTGCGCTGGGTGGCGACCAGCGACCGCAACTTCTACGACCGCTACTACTTCAACTGTCACCCCTCCTCCGACGAGCTCTTCCTCATCGCCGGGATGGGCCAGTACCCGAACCTCGGCGTCCAGGACGCCTTCGCCCTCGTGTACCACGACGGGCACCATCGAGTGGTCCGGGCGTCGCGAGAGCTGGGCGCCGACCGGATGGACACGTCGGTCGGGCCGTTCCGCGTCGAAGTGCTCGAGGGGTTGAAGCGCCTCCGGATGGTCCTCGAACCGAACGAGTGGGACGTCGCCTTCGACCTGACGTGGGAGGGCGCCGTCCCCGCCCACCTCGAGCCGCAGCACGTCGTCCGCCGCCACGAGCGGCTCGTCTTCGACTCCGCCCGTTTGTCGCAGACGGGATCGTGGTCCGGCACGCTCGTCGTCGCCGGCAACGAGTTCGCCGTCACACCCGACCGGTGGTGGGGGGCTCGCGACCGGTCGTGGGGGGTGCGCCCCGTCGGCGAGGCGGAACCGCCCGGCATCTTCGCCGGCGACGTCCCCCAGTTCTGCTGGATCTACTCACCGGTGCGCTTCGCCGACTACTCCGTCGCGGTGATCGTGCAGGAGAACGCCGACGGCTCCCGCATCGTCGAGGAGGCAAACCGCGTCTGGTCGTTCGAGAAGGGCGGAGCGGTGGAGCCGCTCGGGACGCCCGAGCAGGAGATCGAGTTCGAGCCCGGCACGCGGACGGTCCGCCGGGCGCGCTTTACGTTCTCGGAGTCCGATCTCGTGATCACGACGACGCCGGTGCTGCCCGTCCACGTGGGCGTCGGGACGGGCTACGGCCTCGACGCCGACTGGCGGCACGGCATGTGGCAGGGGCCGCTGAAGGTGGAAGGGCTCGACCTCGACCTGTCGAAGGAGGAGGACGCGGCGCGCATGTGGGGCATCGTCGACGCCGTCGCCCGGTCGGAGGCGTCCGACGGCGCCGTGGGCTGGGGCCTGTTCGAGTACCTCTTCATCGGCCCCAACGCCCGCTACGGCTGGACCGGGTTCGACGACGCCTGAGCTCAGGCCATCGGGAGCTGGATCGACTTCGACTCCAGGTACGCCTCGAGACCCTCGGGGCCCAGTTCGCGCCCGACACCGGACTCCTTGAAGCCGCCGAACGGGCACGAGAACTCGAGCATGAAGGTGTTGATCGAGAGCGTGCCGGTGCGGACCTGGCGGGCGATGTCGGCCGCCCGTTCGACGTCGGGACCCCAGACGGAGCCCGACAGGCCGTAGGCGGAGTCGTTGGCGATGGCGATCGCCTGCTCCTCGGTGTCGTAGGGGATGAGGGCGATGACGGGGCCGAAGATCTCCTCCTGGGCGATCCGCATGGAGTTGTCGACGTCGACGAAGACGGTCGGCTCCACGAAGTAGCCCCGGTCGAGTCCGGCGGGACGACCGCCGCCGACGGCGACCTTGGCGCCCTCGTCCTGGCCGATCTTGATGTAGCCCTCGACGCGCTCACGCTGGCGCTCCGACACGAGGGGCCCAATCTGGGTCTCGGGGTCGAGGGCGTCCCCGACCTTCAGGCCCTGCACCTGCTGGGCGAAGGCGTCGGCCCACTCGCTGTACCGATCGCGCGGGGCGAGGATGCGTGTCTGGGCGACACAGGCCTCGCCGTTGTTCATCATCGACGCGCTCAGCAACAGCTCGGGCGCGACCTGGGCGGGGTCGGCGTCGGGGAGGAGGATGGCGGCCGACTTGCCGCCGAGCTCGAGGGTGACCCGGCGGAGGCGCTCGCCGCAGAGGGCGGCGATCCGCTTGCCGGCGGCCGTCGAGCCGGTGAAGGCGATCTTGTCGACGCCCGGGTGGGTGACGAGGTGCTCGCCCACCTCGCGGCCGGCAGGGACGATGTTGAGGACGCCCGGGGGAAGCCCCGCGTCGGCGGCGATTTCGGCGAGGGCGAAGGCGTCGAGGGGCGTCTCCGGCGCCGGCTTCACCACCACCGTGCAGCCAGCCGCCATGGCGGGTGCGAGCTTCAACATGATGGTGAAAAGGGGGACGTTCCAGGGCGTGATGGCGCCGACGACGCCCACCGGCTCCCGGCGCACGAGGACGGGGCCCATCATCCCCTGCCGCGTCTCCTCGAACGCGAAGTCGCGAGCGAGGCCGGTGTAGTAGTCGAGCACCATGGTGCTGGCGAGCACCTGGCCCATGAGCGACCAGGAGATGGGTGAGCCGTTCTCGGTGGAGATGGTGGTCGCCACTTCCTCCATCCGGGCCTGGATCCCCTGCGACACGGCGGCCATGACGTCGGCCCGCTCGGCGGCCGAGAGGCGGGGCCACGGCCCCTCGTCGAACGCCCGGCGGGCGGCCGCCACGGCGCGGTCGACGTCGGCCTCGACGGCATCGGGGACGGCGGCCACGACCTCTTCCGTCGACGGGTTGACGACGTCGATGGTGCCGGACCCGGCCGGGTCGGCCCACTCGCCGTCGATGAACAACTTGTCGTACGACTTCAGGTCCGCCACGTCTGCCTCCCGGATGCGCTCAGGTGCCACGAAATTGAAACACGTTCTACCGCGCCTCGTCACCTCGCCCGTCCGCTTCGCCCGCCGTTTCGGCTGTTACTGCCGGTCATGACCGGCAGTAACAGCCGAAAGGTCGAAGGAGCGGCGGCTGTCAGGCGACCCGGGACGTTGCCGTCACGCCAATGGCGACGATCTCAGCGGGTGACGTCGTCTCGGTCACCGCCCAGACGCGGTACCCGGCGCGCTGCAGGCGCCGCCATCGGTCGCGGTCGTCGTGCCGTGCCGACTCCTC
>DATLFW010000265.1:0-3027 GCA_035540775.1 Acidimicrobiia bacterium | reverse complement strand
GGCGGACGTCGGCCACACCGGCTGGGTCGGGATCGGGGAGGGAGCGTTCTCCATCTCGGTCTTCTCCGTTGGTTCGATCAGATCTCGGTGGACGTGGCGCCCAGCAGCAGGCGGCGACGCCAGGAGGCCCAGAACGGGGCTCCGAAGAGGAGGAGGCTGGCTCCGAAGAGCAGAGCTTCACCCGGGCTCCGGAGGAGGAAGTTGCGGAACTCGTCGAAGAGGTCCTGGAGGAAGTTGGCAGGGCCACCGCCCCCGCTGTCACCCCCGTCTGCGATCGTCTGGAAGCCCTGCGGGTTGCCCTGTCCGCCGGTCACGTTGCTCAGGACCTCGGCGCCCGTGCCGTTTGTGAAGTCGAGGTTCGCCACCTGGCCGGCCAGTTCGAGCGTGAACGGGACGGCGTCAGCGATCGCCTCGTAGCCCGAGGGCGCGTCGGCCTGCTTGGCGATGTAGCCGCCGAGGGGCACGTCGTTGCTCTGAACACCCGACCCGACGTGGGTCAGGAGGCACTGGCCCCCCGCGTCGGTCCGGCACTGGGCGAACAGCGGGTCGGTCGGAGCAAGGACGCCGTCGGTGTCGCTGTACACGTTGAACACGCCACCCTCGAGGGGCGCCGCGCTCGACGCGTCCTTCAGGGTGATGAGGATCGTGCCGGCATTGCGGAGGTTGACGAAGTTGACCGACGCCACCGACTCGGGGAACACCTCGATCTGGACCGGGTCGGAGGTGAGGTAGCCGTCGGGGCTCTTCGTCTCCGTGACCGTGTACGACCCCGGCTCGACGTCGAGCATGGCGCACCGACCGTCGGCCGCCGTGGTGCACGACGCCGGCGTCGGCCCACCGCTCAGCGAGAACTCCGCTCCGGCGAGCGGCTGCCCGTCGCCGTCGACGAGCGACGCCTCGACGCCGCCGTCACCGAGTTCGGGGATCACGCACGTCTTGCCGACGACCTGTCCGCCAGCCATACAGCCGACGGCGTAGGCGGAGTTCGCCTTGACGCCGGCGAACTGGAAGATCTGGCGTTGCCGGCCCCATTCACCCGACGAGTCGTTGATCATGGTGATCTCGAGCGACGCCACCTCGTAGGTGTCGTCGCCGTTCACCACGAAGTTGTTCGTCTTCTGGAACTCGTCGAGCTGGATGGCCGCCTGGTAGCCGCCGGGCGTCCCTGCGGCGTAGACCGCATCGGGGCGCGGAGCTCTCGCCTTGCCCCGGTCGCCGAGGACCGCGTTGATCGCGTCGATGATCTGGTCGATCTGATCCTGCCCGGCGCAGACGTCGCAGGTGAGTACGTTGCCTTCGGCATCGACGATCCGGACTCCCCACAGCATGCGGTCGTACGACGTCCCCGCCGTGCCGGGACGTCCCTTGGCCCACGTGCCTGCTCGGGCGTACACGCCGCCGATGTGGATGACACCACGGCCGGGGATGGTGAACTCGATGCCGCGTGTCAGCGACTCGACGGTCGAGACGAGCCCCCGCTTGGGGTCGAGGCGGTGCGTGGCGGCGGTACTGGCGTGGACCACGGTGATGGTGGGCAGCCCCCCGGCCGCAGCACCCACCACCTCAGGGGCACCCGCGATGGGAACTGGCGACATTCCGGCTGCCTCCTCGATGGCCCCGCCGATCGAGAGCGGCGGCAGCTCGGCGACGGCCGACGCCGAGACGTGCGCCGACTCCCGGCAGTCGGAGGTCGCCTGGAACGACGTGAGGCCTGCGTCGAGCGGGTCCTGCTCCGAGCGCGAGAGCGGGTCCTCTTGCATCTCCGCCTGGAAGGCCTCGGCGTCGAATCCCGGCTGCGTGTGGGCGAATGTCCCCGCCGAGCACGATGCCTCGGTGAAGGGCCAGTCGCGACCGGTGCGACCGTTGACCGCCTCGTCGGCCGTCTCGTCGACGGAGAGGCAGTCGCCGTCCTCGTCACGCGTGCTGGTGCACTCGATGGTGCCCTCGTCGTCGTCGGTCTCGCCGAACGGGTCGTCGTCACCGGTGACGGCCTCGTACGCCGGGCCCAGGTGCTGCTTCACGATGTTGGTGATCCATCGCGGCACCGACGCCTCGTTCGCGGTGTTGGCGACCTGGCTGGGCACGTCCTCGTACACGGTGTCCTCGAGGTCGCGAACCGACTGCTCGACGGGCGCCGGCGTTCCGTCCGCGTTCGTCCCGAAGCCGGGACGATCGGTGCATCGGGACGGCTGGGCGACGTCCAGCACGGTGTTGGGGTCGGCCTCGGCCGAGATGGACCGGGCCCCCCGCAGCGACGAGTAGAGCTTGACATCGCGGATCCGGGCCAACGAGAGCTCCCGCTGTGCGGAATGACAGTCGTCCCAGGCGAGCACCGCCTGCTTCACGGGCTGGGTGGCGCGCTCGGGGATGAGGCCGGCCGCTCCTCCGGGCACGATGATGCGGACGCCGTATCCCGAGGCGTCGCTCGAGTAGTCGACGCGGGTGAGGCCGGCCTCCTCCTCGACGTCCTTCGTGTTGGCGTCGGGGTCGGGAGGCGGTGGCTCGGGAACGGGCGGAGCGTCGTGGATGGCGATGAAGACCTGATCCTGGGGACTCGTCCCGGGCCCCCTGACCGGGAAGAGCCGTCCGTAGACCGGGTCGCGCGGCAGCACGCGAGGCGGCTGGAAGTCGGCCCGGTAGTCCCAGAACGTGAGGCGCTGGTCGGTGGTGGGACGGCGCCCGTCGATCATCGTCAACCCGAACGCGCGGTCGGGATCGTTCGACTCGGTGCTCTGCACGTACACCCGCCCGGTCGTGGGATCGAGACCGAACGGCAGGGCCTGGACCGCTCCCTGACGAGTCGAGACTGGCTGGCTGCCGACGTAGGCCTTCTGGGTGCCATCGAAGGTCAGGAGCGATGCGCCGAGCGGTGTGTGAACGCGGATGTGGATCCGCTTGGCCGCCTCGTCGACGACGTATCCCACGGGATTACCGCTGCCGGGAAACACCTCCTCGGACCCCAAGGCGTCGTCCTCGTCGTCAATGGGGAGCGGCGAGGCGTCGGGTCCGAGCGGCACCCGGACAACC